>JABUSD010000240.1 GCA_021442845.1 Holdemanella sp. | reverse complement strand
ACAAAACACTTGAAAATCTGTTTATCGACAGCGATTGTCAAACTTGGGTCATGATCATCATGAAAAGGACATATCGCTCGATAATCCTTCCCTCTTTTTTCTACAGTTAGATAACGAGAAATAATGTCTACAATGTCCGCCTGTTGCCGAATCGCTCTCATGTCCTCCTCTTTTATCCAACTCATAGAACACCTCAATTAGAACTGAACGCGTGATTCAATATAAGAAACAAGTTCGTCTAAAGAAACTCTTTCCTGTGCCATTGTGTCACGATTACGAACGGTAACACAATTATCATTTGCCGTTTCAAAGTCTACGGTTACACAGAATGGTGTACCGATAGAATCCTGACGACGATAGCGTTTACCGATGCTCTGGGCATCATCATATGTTGTAGAGAAATGTTTTGAAAGTTTTGCGAATACTTCCATACCTTGATCATTCAATTTCTTCGCTAAAGGAAGAACCGCTACTTTATAAGGTGCTAGATATGGGTGCAGTTTTAATACAACTCTTTCTTCATTTTCTAATTGTTCCACTGTATAAGCTTCTGACATAACCGCTAGAATCAAACGTTCAACACCAACGCTTGGTTCAATGACATATGGTATGTATTTTTCATTGGTTGTTGGATCAAAATATTCCATAGACTGCTTGCTTGTTGTCTGGTGTGCCTTCAAGTCAAAGTCAGTACGAGAAGCGATTCCCCATAGTTCACCCCATTCGATTGGATCTCTGAAGTTGAATTCAATATCCGTTGTCGCATTGGAATAGTGGGCTAATTCTTCTGGATCATGATCACGTAAGCGGATATTTTCTTCTGCTAATCCTAAATCCATTAAGAATTTCTTACAGTAAGCACGATAATAATCAAACCATTCTAATTCAGTACCTGGCTTACAGAAGAATTCAAGCTCCATCTGTTCGAATTCACGGGTACGGAAAATAAAGTTACCTGGCGTGATTTCATTACGGAATGACTTTCCAATCTGTCCAATACCGAATGGAAGCTTCTTACGCATTGTTCGCTGCACATTTTTAAAGTTGACAAAGATACCCTGTGCTGTTTCAGGACGTAAATAGATTGTGCTCTTTGCATCTTCCAATACACCCTGGAATGTTTTGAACATCAAATTGAACTGACGAATTTCGGTAAAGTTTTTAGCCCCGCACTTTGGACAGCAGATATCATGGTCACGAATATAGTTTTCCATTTCCTCATTTGACCATCCTCCACAGCTCACTTCGTGATTTGTAGCTTCTTCAATCAGCTGGTCAGCTCTATGACGTGATTTACAATCTTTACAGTCCATCAATGGATCTGAAAATCCACCAACGTGTCCTGATGCAACCCAAACATTTGGATTCATCAGAATTGCACTCTGCAATCCTGTGTTATTTGGATCTTCCTGAATGAAGCGTTTCCACCATGCATTCTTAATATTCATCTTTAGCTCAATACCCAATGGACCAAAGTCCCATGTATTAGCCAATCCTCCATAAATTTCTGAACCCTGATATACATATCCAGTGTTCTTCATATGACTTACAACATCATTAAATGTCTTTTCTGCCATGTTTAAATCCTCCCTTTTATAAATTTTGAATATAAAAACTCATTTAATAGTATATCACAAATCCATAAAAAAAGACACTTTATAGTGCCTTAATTGAATTTAAAAACTGTAAACTGACTAGTCGGGTATGACCATGCTCTTCAAACCATCTTGATAGAAAAATAAACTGATCAATGGTAAATTCCATTGTCTCTATAAAACGTTCGTTGTCCTTATCTTTAAGTACAAATAAAGAATAGTACTGAATCAGCTCTTCCTTTGATAGGGGAGTATGTACATGCCCATTACAATAATGACAGATAAAACCACCTTCTGGAATGGATATCGCTTCTAATTTATCTTTTCTTCCACATTCAACACAACCACTCACATACATGCCAATTCCTTCTGAAATCAGGATTTCCTTTATGCATAGACATGCATAGGTAAGTGGATTTGTATTATTGTGAAAAGCTTTGAAGCAAGCATCTAAAAAATGATAAATTCTATCATTGCACTTTGATTTTCGAACCATTTCAATAAGGACAAAACAGATGGACTGTGATACCAGATCCTGCTGTATCTTATAATAGTAATCGATTACATTTCCATGAATCAGCATGGGCATTGCCTTATCGCTTGCGTAGTTTAGTGTCATGTTAACCTTTGAAAAAGGCTGGGTAATCTTTCTATTCTTCGATGCCTGTTTTAAAATGCCTCGTGCATAGACAGTAAAAATGGATTCTTCACTGCACACGGTTACTAGGGCATCGTTTTCCTTATATTCAACACATTCCAGTACCAGACATTCCACATCAATCGATTTCGTCATTCAATTCATCCAATCCAAATTCTTTTATCTTCTGTTCATGATTACGCCAGTTCTTTTCCACACGGACATACAGTTCCAGATCCACTTTCTTATCAAATTTCTTCTGGATTTCATTCTGTGCTTCCACACGGATAGAACGAATCATGCTTCCCTGTTTGCCAATGATGATTCCCTTCTGGCTATCGCGATCGACAACAATCATCGCATTTAAATAGACCTTTTCGGCATCCTCTTCCTTCTTTTCAAGAATGACGGCAATGCTGTGAGGGACTTCATCATGGGTCTTGAACAAAATCTTTTCACGAATCAGTTCACAGATCTGGAAGTTGATATCATGATCGCTTGTCATTTCACTTGGATACATCCTATCCCCTTGAGGAATATACTGATAAAATACTTTTAATAGTTCATCAATATTGTTCTTTGCCAATGCGGAAATAGGAACAATTTCATCAAAGGCATAGCGATTCTGCCATGCGATTAATTTCTTCATCAGCTTTTCCCTTTTGATGCGATCGACTTTGTTCACAATAAGAATAACCGGTTTATGCAAAGCTTCAATGCGGCTTAAAATGAATTCATCCCCTCTACCAAATGGTTCTGTTCCATCAATAATCCATCCAATCACATCACAATCTTCCATTGCGGTATAGGCATTCTTATTCAAGACTCTTCCTAACTGCTGCTGCGGTTTATGGATTCCTGGTGTATCCACAAAGATATATTGGGCATCTTCTTTTGTAAGGATGCCAGAAATGTTATTTCGTGTTGTATTTGGCTTATCGGACATAATCGCAATCTTTTCCTGCAGCAATGCGTTCAGCAATGTACTCTTTCCTGCATTAGGCCTTCCCACAATCGCAATAAATCCAGATCTATAAGACATAGAATACCTCCTTTAATTTCGGTATAAATATAATCAAAGCTATAAATAAGGCAAACAGACAGATGATTAAGGTAGCAGCCGCTGCCATATCCTTAATATGTTTTGCCTTTTCATTTCTTTCAAGCGATATATAATCAACTATTCTTTCTATAATGGAATTCATAAATTCCGCAAAAAGGACAAGCACAATGCATAAGCCTACCCACATCCATTCAACTTTGGATATATGAAAAAGACAGCCAGCCAGGATTGCCATAAGTCCTAATATACCTTGAAAACGAATGCTCTTATCGTTTTTAAAGGCATAAAAAAGCCCTTGAAAGGCATAATAAAACCTATCTTTTAACCATTTCATCTAAAATCACATCCTGTAAGCCAAACATTTCTTTTTCATCTTCTTCATTCATGTGATCATAACCAAGAAGGTGCAGCAAGCCATGGCAATATAGGAAACAGGCTTCTCTTCGAATGGAATGACCATATTCCTTTGCCTGATCACGGATTGCCTGTACATTAATAAAGATATCCCCTAATTCTTCCTGTTCTTCTTCCAGGAAAACATTGGACATGTCATCCTGCAAGGCAAAGCTGATGACATCGGTTGGTCGATCAATACCACGATACTCTCTATTGATTTCATGAATCGCTTCTGGACTTACAAAAATCACTGACATGGATGAATTCATATTGCGATTTAATAGCTTTAAAGTCTTTTCCATAATCACTTCATAATCTTTTTTAAATCGATAGATGCTCTTATCTTTTGCTTCATTTACAATTACAATTTCCATGTTTCAATTATATGTGAATACCCTAAAAAAATAAAGAGCTCTAAAAAGAACTCTATTATATACACTTGATAAAGTTTCGAATATCCTTGGATAATTCCTTGCTGTTTTCTTCACCAAGATAGATCATATGACCCGATGCATAGCCTTTGACAAAGACTCTGTCTTTAGGAAGGCCAGCATGATCGATTGTGTAGAAGACATGTCCAATTTCGGTACAGTCATCATACCATCCATTGGCAAAGAAGATGCGCATACCCATTGTATCCTTCATCGCATTGCGTAAGCGTTTTGCTGTTGTGATTGTCTCCGATTCCCGATTCCAGTCTTTCCATAATGGACAGCAAGGAACATAGGGTCTATCCAGCTTTATATTCAACATAGGAAAGATATGTCCAGTTAAGGCACCATAGTAAAAACCATCATAACGGTTAGCCGTAGCATCCACTTCAATTCCATCCTTTACTTCTTCTACCATTGGTGAATAGAATGGTCGTTTTACTCTTCCATCATAGCGGGATACTGCCATATTCTGATCTTTGATGACTTCCTGTCGGAATGTATCTTCTTCAATCTTCAAAGCATTTCTAATTAGATACTCCCGGTCCATATTGGTATAGTATGTAATCTTTTTAATGATTTCTTCTTTTTTTGCTTCTTCTAACGCTTCCCCTTTATACAAGGCCAGTAGATATTCACTATCCGCAAAAGCTTTCGCTTCCATGGCAAATTCTTCAACAGACTGATCACTTACTTTATTGTGGTAATGGTTGATCGCGGCAAAAGTTGGAAAGTTAAGCACAGATGGTTCAGCAGGGACACCTTTGCCAAAGTATTTACCCACTGTAACTGTATTTCCAATCATGACAATTCCATCAAAACGCATGCCATATTCTCTTTCCTTGCATCCATTGACACTTAAACCAGCCGCAACGGCTGCTCTTGTACATCCATAGCTTTCCCCAATCAGATATTTTGGCGATGTCCAGCGATTGTATTTGTGTAGCCATCTTTCCACAAACATCAATAAAGCTTCAGCATCTTCTTCAATCCCAAAGAAATCCTTGCGTTTGGATTCATCAAAAAGAATACCATATCCCGTTCCCACTGGATCGATGCAGACAATATCCGCCACATCCAATAAACAATCCGGATTATCAATTACTTCATAAGGTGGAAGAGATGTGCTTCGGTCCACTTCCTCATATTTCAATCGCTTTGTGGAAAAGAAACCGGCATGTACATACATGCTGGAAGAGCCTGGTCCTCCATTAAAACAGAATAGGATAGGTCTATCCTTTGTTTCAACACCATCCCTGAAATAAGCGAAGCTGAACATCGATGCGACTTTCTTTCCTTCCTTGTCATACAATACCGTATCCTCACATACCGTATGATACTTTACTTCTTCCCCATTTAATTGAATCATCCCATTGGATTCAAAATGGGCTGGTTTCCATTCATCGTTATATCTTTCTGTTGTATACATATTTAACTCCTTATTCTCCAATAGCCTGTCTTATTCGACCCAACTCTAATTATATACCCTAATTTGATAAGTTTCGAGATAGCTCTTTGTACAGTTTTTTCTCCTTTATCAATATTTCTGGCAATATCCGCCTTTGAGATCCGCTCTTTATTGCGTATCTGATCCAATACAGCCTGTTCTGTCGTTGTCAGTTCATCTTCTATATAGACTGTCGATACCGAATTATTTTTTCTTATAAACTCAAAAGTGAATCCAAAGGCCGATTTCTCAAAATTCCATTTGATATTATTTTCCTTACATAAATT
>JABUSD010000387.1 GCA_021442845.1 Holdemanella sp. | reverse complement strand
TTAATGATAACCACTTCGTAATCTGTAAAACTCTGGTCTGCTATACTTTCAAGACACAAAGGCAGGTACACTTCCGAGTTATAAACAGGAATACAGATTGAAACAATCTGCAGATATTGGGATGCATATCCTACTGTTTCCTTACTTGCTCCTACAAGCATACTAATCTGTTTTGAAAAAATAAACATCAATATACAGGCAACCGTTCCAATGGATATTCCTGTCCAGAAACAGAATGAAGATGCCTGTTTTGCCTTCTTGTAATCCCCTTCTCCTAACTTTCTTGAAATCAGTGATGTTCCTCCAATACCGAACAACATACCAATTGCCATGAAGATTAAAAATGCAGGTGTCGCAACGGAAACGCTGGCAACCATATAGGCATTCTTTGTCTGCCCAATAAAGAATGTATCTGCTAGGTTGTATACAAGTACCATCAGCATACTGACAACCGATGGTATTACATTTGATAGTACTGCTTTGGGAACAGGTGCATTTCTAAAAATTTCTATTGTTTTATCATTCATACTCTTCTTCCTCCATAAACGTACGAAGGCATTATATTCCTTGTTGATTTTAGAATCAATAAAGAGATGAACGAAAGTCCATCTCTTTATATCAATTCATAAGGCCATGTGATGACACCACCAAAATTACGAATATCTGTATATCCCATCTGTTTTAATTCCTTGGATGCATGCGTAGCTCGATTTCCTGATCGGCAATAAATTAAAATTGTCCTATTCTTATCCTTTAAAATAGAAGGTGCCTTCTTAATCTGTGGCAAAGGAATTAGAATTGCATTTTTTATATGGCCACTGTTATACTCATCCTCATTTCGGCAATCGACAATATAGACATCTCTTTTTCCATGATATCCTTTGCCTGTTTAGCACTTATTTTCTGGATTGTTTTGTCATTATTAAATAAATCAAATAATTTCATATGTTCTAATTCAACTGATTCCTTGTAACATAATATGTAATGGCTGGACCAATGGCTACAGATGCGATGGAAGTAACAATGCCTACACCTGACAAAAGATTGACCACAAAAGAGATTACAGCTAAAGCTAAGTATAAATATAAACCTCTTTTATCCCTATAAAACAACATCAGAATGGCAGATAATACATAGGCAGCTGATGAAAGAAGATAAGAAATACCTCCTAGTCCATAATTCAGAACTAACCTTACATTGCCTAATACAGAATAAATGGATACCGCAAGTAAAATGGATAACCATACTTTACAAATTTTTGACATATGTTTCCTTTCTATAGAAGTGAATTCAATAATGTGACTGAAGCCATCGCATCTTCACTATAATAATTTGCACCGATTTCATTGGCAATATCCTGTGTTAACACAGCACCGCCTACCCAGATTGGACATGTACAGCCATCGTTGTGCAAAGCTTCAATCGTGCGTTTCATATTCGCTACGGTTGTTGTCATAAGCGCCGATAATCCGATAATCTTTGGATTGTATGTATGATAGGCTTCAACAACCTTTTCTACCTTGACATCCTTGCCTAAGTCAATGATGTCATATCCATAGCTTTCCAGTACAACCTTTACGATATTCTTTCCGATATCATGGATATCCCCTTCAACCGTACAGATTAGAACAGGTCCTTTTTTAGTTGTATTTTCATCGACTTTGAATGTGCTCTGTACTATTTCAAAGGCTAACTTGCTTGTTTCTGCACTTTGAATGAGCTGTGGTAAGAAAATCTTTCCTTTTTCATAATCCTCACCAACCTGATTTAAAGCAGGAATGATGACTTCATTAATCAGTTTTAAACCATCATTTGTTTCTAACTCTTTTTGCGTTAAACGGGATACTTCTTCTTTTAACCCTTTCTGGATGGCATAGCCTAAGTCATTGATACTTTTTGTCTCTTCTTTTTTTGCATTCTCTATCTTTGTCATCTTTTGAGTTGCAACATCCTGTGCATGTTTATCAATATAGCGGATAGAGTCATGATCATAATCATACAATACATTAAAGGCATCAATGGTAGACATCAATTCATCATCCAATGGATTGATGATTGGTAATGTTAAACCTGCCTGCATTGCAAGGGTTAAGAAAGTACGATTTAACAATGGTCGATTTGGAAGACCAAAAGATACATTGGAAACACCTAATACAGTCTGATGTCCCATTTTGCGAACCATAGACAAGGCGTTTAAGGTTTCCTTTACTTCCTTTTGCTGAGCCGATGCGGTCAATGTCAAACAGTCAATAATCACATCTTCCTTACGGATTCCATAGCTTTCCGCTTTGGAAATCATCTTTTTAGCAATTTCAACTCGCTCTGCTGCTAATAGTGGTATTCCTTCTTCCAATGTCAACCCGATAACAACACCACCATATTTCTTGACAATTGGATAGATTTCCTCCATTACCTTGTCTTTTCCATTCACGGAGTTAATCAATGGTTTTCCATTATAATAACGGCATGCCTGTTCAATGGCATAAGCACTGGATGAATCTATCTGCAATGGACAGTTGATGACTTCCTGTAACATAGGAATGATTGTCTTCATAACCTTGGCTTCATCAATTCCTGGTAATCCTACATTGACATCCAATATATCGGCTCCTGCATTTTCCTGGTTGATTCCTTCTAATACCAGTTCATCATAGCGTTCTTCCTTTAAGGCAAGCTTCATCTTCTTCTTTCCCGTTGGATTTAGACGCTCTCCACATACAACAACCTGTCCTTTGAATTCAACCGTTGCATATTGGCTGGATACAGCGGTAATATATGGATTTTCCTTTGGGTTCACTTTGGATGGTAATGTCTTCTTCATTTCTGCAATAAATGCAGGACTGGTTCCACAGCATCCTCCAGCAATGCTGATTCCCATCTTGACAAATTCGCTCATTGTCTGTGAAAATTCAGATGGTGTAACCTTATAGATAGTTTTTCCATCATGATAGATAGGTAATCCGGCATTTGGCTGTACCATAACAGGAACATGAGCATAATTGACTAGATCATCGACAATAGGTCTTAATTCTTCTGGTCCTAAGGAACAGTTTACCCCTAAGACATCCACACCCAATCCTTCTACCACATTGACAAATGTGCGTACATCCGTTCCGGTTAAAGTACGCTTGCTCTGTTCAAATGTCATTGTGACAAAAATTGGTAAATCGCTATTTTCTTTCGCTGCTAATATACCTGCCTTTACCTCATATAAATCTGTCATCGTTTCAAATAAAATGGCATCTACATCGTCTTTGGCAACCAGAATCTGATTTTTTATAATTTCATAAGCCTCATCAAACGATAATGTTCCTAATGGGGCTAACATCTGTCCTATAGGTCCAATATCCAATACAATATAACTATCGTTTTCTCTATTCGCTCTTCTTTGGGCTACCTTTCCATTCTGAATGGCTGCCTGAATCATATCCTTATAGGAATATTTCGCTTTTTTCATCTTTAACTCATTACATCCAAATGTATTCAAAGTAATGAAATCAGCCCCTGCATTCAAATACTTTTCATGAATTGATGTAATCAGATCTGGATTTTCAATATTCAATTCTTCAGGAATTCCACCTGTCTTTAATCCTGCTTCCTGTAATTGAGTCCCCATGGCTCCATCAAAGAACAATAAATCCTTTTTTAATCTTTCCAGCATGAAATCCCTTCCTTTCTTAATGTACAACTATCATATTTTACACAGTTTCCGCAGAAATGTGTCTTGTTCTCTTTACCCAATCCAATCAGTCCTAACATACTTTTTTGGGGAATAAACAATCCAGTCTCTGTCAATGTCAATCCTAATTGCTTATTCAAATTCAATGTTTCATAAAACATTCGATTTAAATTTAATGGTAAATCCCCATAGCCTGGCGCAAATCGGTAGGTTCTTTCTTCCTTTATGAATTCTTCATATTCATCTAGCTTTACTTCTAGATATGCACTGGCTAACGCATCCATAATGACACACTTTGCCATATCTACCTTCTGCAATGTACGAAGATATCGCTCTACTCCCATTCCTAAAGTTGCACAGATAACCATAATCCGATTACATCCATCAAAATAGATTTGTGCATCTTTAGAATCTAGTTCTATATTCAATTCTTTTATGCATTGATTCTGATAAGAAAAAGTCTTATAAAAGACTTTCATGGTAATATAAGTTTCTAATTCCTTTAAATAGGCATCCAATAAGGCATCCATGGATGCATCATATTCCTTATATCCTAAATACTTTAGCGCCTGTTTTTTAATCATGATTCAACTCTTTTAATACCGTTGGAATACTATCAAATACAGCTTTGGCAATTTCAGGTCGATTCATCGAATAGATATGAATACCATCTACACCATTGGAAATCAGATCAATGATCTGACGTGTTGCATAGTTGATTCCTATCTCTTTCATAGCTTCTGGATAATTATAATAATCTTCCAAATAGCAAGATAAATCATAAGGGATGGATGTTCCGCAAAGGCTAGCCGTACGCTTTAAAGATTTAGCGCTGATAACTGGCATGATACCAGCAAGGATTGGTACTGTAATTCCAATCTTTCTTGCTTCCTTAACCAGACGATAATAATAGTTATTATCATAAAAGATCTGTGTAACCAGATATTCAGCTCCTGCATCAACCTTTGCCTTTAACGCCATCAGGTCCTCTTCAAAACAGGCAGCTTCCTGATGAATCTCTGGATAACATGCCCCTGATAAACAGAAATCATCTTTAAAGTTCCCTTTGATATATGTACATAAATCACTGGCATACATAAAATCACGTGTTTCATAATCTGAAGCTGTTGTTCCTACTGGATAATCTCCTCGTAAAGCTAGAATATTCTCTACATTATTATCCTTTAATTCTTTACAGATTGAATCTATATCTTCCTTTGTATGGGTAATGCATGATAAGTGCGCTACACTTTCAATGTGATATTTATTCTTGATTGTCGAAGCAATCTCTACTGTCTTTCCTTTATTGGATCCTCCAGCTCCATATGTAACCGAAATAAAGTCTGGATTTAATTTAGCCAATTCATCAATTGTATGATAAATCGATGAAATATCACCATCTTTGCTCTTTGGTGGGAATATTTCAAATGATATAGTTGATTTTGTCTTTAAAATGTCTGAAATTTTCATGGTTCTACCTCTTTTATATGTGCAATTTATTATAACACAAAAAAAGAGCAGAATGCTCTTTATAATTCATATCGGTCGAATAGTTTTGCACATGGTTCATATAACCATAGAATACTTAAGAAACTGGATGCAGCTAATACTATTTCAAATAGAATATCTGCACTCCAATAGATGAATAAATCCATCTTAAGTATCAGGCAGGCCGGAATCATATATACAAAACTATACGTAAAAGAAAATAAAACGCCTAATAATGCTAGATGCAGTGTTTTTTCTACCTTTTTAAAGATTGTGTTTATTCCCAATGGAATCAGTTCCCAGCCTATAAACATGAATGGTGTATAGATTATATTAAAAGATCCCAATACAAGATTATCCAATAAGACATGGATTAAAACAATGCATGTTGTCTTTTTAAATCCTAATTTCTTAGAATATAGAACCAATAGGAATACTGTTAACTGAATATTGGGAAGAAAGGTCAACATTTCTTCCTGAATAAATAGAATGACACTTAATATCGCAATCGTTACAATACTTTTTGTCTTAGTTTCCGGCATATGTATTTACTGTATCTTTAAAGGTAATCTTTGTACCATCTTTATATTGAATGTCAAGAATTCCTACCTGGCTCATTTCATCATCAACATAAATACAGATAAATGTTGTGAAATCTTCTGGTGTACATAATTGATCGATAGACATCAGCATACCATCTTT
>JABUSD010000041.1 GCA_021442845.1 Holdemanella sp. | reverse complement strand
AATTCCTTGAATTCCGAATACAACTGCCCTGCCAGTGTCTTATTGTGTACAAAAACAAGGGTTGGCCGATTTATCTTTTCAATCACATTGGAGATTGTAAATGTCTTTCCTGTACCAGTTGCTCCTAATAGAACCTGATACTTTTCTTTCTTTTCGATTCCTTCAATCAATTTCTCAATGGCTTTTACCTGATCACCGGCTGGTTTATAGCTTGAATGTAATTTAAATTGATCCACGATTCTCACCTCCAAAAATAAGAGAAGGATTTCCCTTCTCTTATTTTATTAAATCTAATGCTTTTTGTCTTTGATTATCGATTAAATGATAATTTTTATTCATCTTTAATAAGACATTGTCTAAAATGGAATTCCATGTATCATAATCACAATTTCCCGTTACTGGAAGATTATGTTCACTCTGATATTTTTCTAATGATGCAGAACTTGCTAGTGAGAAGTATGTATCCTGACGATCCACTTCATATCCTAAGAATTTTAAATAGATCTGCAATGCTTCTGCATTGGTATGCACTTCATCTTTTTTAATGATAGTATCTTCTTCCACTTTCAAATATTTTGTAGTTGCTGCATCAATCTGGGTTATTTCTATATCCGGTTTGAATCCAACCTCATTGATATTCTCATTATCTGGTGTATACCATTTAGCACATGTATATTTGATGGATGTTCCATCGGTAAATGGAACTGAAATCTGTTCTGTTCCTTTTCCATATGTATTGGTTCCCACCGTAATGACAGTGTCCTTTAAATAGGATTTCAATGCACCGATCAACACTTCCGATGCACTGGCTGTACTTCCATTCTGCAGGATGATGATTTTATCCATCTTAATCTGGGAATAGGCATTGGATGATATCTGTTCCGTAAGCTTTCCATTCTTATTCTCTTCAGTAAAGACAAGGGAGTCTTTGGGAAGTAGAACGGATGCGATATCAAGAACCGAATTAAGATAACCTCCCGTATTATCTCTTAAATCGATGATGACTTTATTGATACCTGCCTTTTTTATTCGTTCCATGCTTAAATTGAAATCTCTTCCACTGTATTCTGAAAAACTGCTAAGAATGATTTCCGCATAATCTTCATAGATATTACAGATGACTGTCGCATCATACGATGTTGGCGTTAATTTTACTGTCTCTTCTTTTCCATCACGGATAATATTAACATTGATTTCCTGCTCTGCCTTTTCCTTAATACGATCAAGAATATTTTGAATATCCTCTGTTGCACAGTTTAATCCATCAACTTCCACAATCATATCCCCTGGTTTGAACCCCGCTTTATCAGCTGGTGAATCCATATAGACATTCTTAACAACCATATTGTTGTCCTCATCTGTATAATATATGAAACCAATTCCTACATTAGAGCCTTCCAGAATATCACTGAATTTCTGCGCCTGTTCCAATGAGAAATAATTTGTATGAGCATCTAAGGATGAATATGTCATGCCAGAAATTGCCTGTTCTATTAATGTATCTTCCAGATTTTCAACTTCTTTTCCAAAGTACCATTCGTTTGTTAATAAGGAGTATACCTTTTTCATCTTTTGCCATTCAAAGGAATTTGTATCACTATTTCGATTGTATACAATAGGAACAGCCATACCCACTATAAAGCATACAAGACATAGAAGAAAAATAACGATTTTTTCAATACTTTTACTCTTTTTCATAATGCCCCTTATCTTGTCTTATATAAGTGACGGGCTACAGCTAAAAAGCTTGCGACAAAGCCTAATATAGCCCCTAATATAAGAATATACCAGCCAATCTGGTTAATTAATACATCTGGCTTGATCAATGAAAGAAGCCTTGTGAATAAAGAGCCACCAACGGCATTATAGACATATGGATATCCCCATTTAACCATCGCAAATGGAGCTAAAGCTCCCACTAAACCAATGAAGATTCCTTCAATTTCAAATGGAATACGAATAAAACGACGCGTTGCTCCTACCTGTGCCATAATTTTGATTTCTTCCCTTTGTGAGTAGATGGTTGATTTAATCGTGTTATAAATCAGATATAAACATAGAAACATCAATAAACCAGAAATACCATATCCGATTAAACGTGCTTTCTGCAGCATTTCCATCAATTCCTTAACCGTGCTTCCACCATAGGCAACACTTTGTACGCCAGCTAATGCTTCTATCTCTTTGGCTGTCGTATCAATGATGGTTCCATCTTTGACAGTCACAAAGTAGGCATTGGCTAAAGGATTGTTCTCGCCACGATAAAGTTCAAAGGCCTTTCCTTTTTCCTGAATCATCAGCTCCAGTTCGGCATCCTTATCAGAAAAGATGGCTTTATCTACATTCTTGATTGCTTTGATATCCTGTTCAACAGCATTGATATCCTCTTCTGTAACAATATGATTCTGCAAGACAACGTGAATACGAACACCCGATTCAATATTGGATGCGAAATGATCCACATGAAGACCTGCAATGACAAATATAGTAATCAGCGTTAATGAAATGAATACAGCACTAATGGCACTCAAACATAATAGGAAGTGTCTTTTCATCTGAAGTAGAGCATGCTTCAGAACATAGACAAACTTATAAAATAGCCTTATCATACGCTCTTATATCCACCTTTTGCGGAATCGGATACAATATATCCTGTATCAAGAACGATGGTTCTTTTCTTATATTTTTCAACTAGAACGATATCATGGGTAACCATGATAATTGTCGTTCCAAACTTTTCATTTATCTTTTCAAGCAATTCAATAATTTCCAGACTCTTTTCTGGGTCAAGGTTTCCGGTTGGTTCATCCGCAATCAATACTTTAGGCATGTTGGCAATGGCACGACCAATGGTAACACGCTGCTGCTGTCCTCCGGATAATTCATCCGGGTAGCTTCTTGCCTTATCAAAAAGGTCAACAAGTTCTAAAACTTCACGTACACGTTTACGAATCTTTCCTCTTGGCATTCCAACTACCTCTAAGGCAAAGGCAATATTTTCATAGACAGTATAACGAGGAAGAAGACGGTAATCCTGGAAGATACAGCCGATATCACGTCTGTATTTAGGAACCTTGCGATGGCGAAGTTTTCCTACGTTGGTACCATTTACCATGACCGTTCCATGGTCTGGGACTTCCTCACCATTTAAGATTTTAATTAATGTACTCTTTCCCGATCCAGTTGCTCCTATGACATATAGGAATTCCCCATCCTCGACTTGTAAACTAATATTGTTTAAGGCATGGACGCCATTTGGATATTCTTTGCTTACTTCTTTTAATTCAATCATAATGGCCTCCTGTTAAAAGAATCTTTCTGGTCGTTCACGACATGGTGTTGGATAACCCGCTTCACATGCGGTTGACGTTGTTGCCCAACCTGTTCCCCAGGCGAAGTCTGCAGATGCAGAGAATCTAGCCAATGCCGTATTGATATCCATATTTCCTAAGTTATAGACTTCAATATGACAGTGTGGACCTGATGAGTTACCAGAATTTCCGGTTAAGGCAATGACTTGTCCTGCGGATACACTTTGTCCTGCACTTACCGCAAAGCCTTCCTGGGCTAAGTGTGCAAAGGATACAGCGTATAATGTTCCGTTGACAATGCACAGCATTTCAATGGTATTTCCACCACCAAATGGATAACCACACCAGTTTCCTAGATATCCATTATTGGATGGCACTGGATTCGATGCATAAATGATAACACCGGATGCTGGAGCAACAACTGGTGTTCCAATGGCT
Organism: Holdemanella sp.; assembly: GCA_021442845.1. Taxonomy (GTDB): domain Bacteria; phylum Bacillota_I; class Bacilli_A; order Erysipelotrichales; family Erysipelotrichaceae; genus Floccifex. The sequence continues at coordinate 2,147 of JABUSD010000041.1, read as the reverse complement.
ACCGCATAGTCCATACCTAAGTGAAGGCCTCCACCTGGATATGCCCATGTTCCAGCACTTAGTCCTCCTCCGGCAATTGGTGAAATAAATCCACTAACCTGTGGAAGTGTTCCTTCATAGCTGGAAATCATATTACCCGATACACTGGAAACATCGGTAAAGGCTCTTTGCATCGCTTCCTTTGTTTCAGCTTCCTGTTTGTGATATTCTTCCGCTAATTGATCCGCATATACCTGTAATTGTTCAACAAAAGCTCTTTGCTCGTCAAGCTGATTTCTTTTTTGTTCCGTTTCTGCACTTAAACGTTCCTGCTCACCCTTTTTAATTTTTAACTGGGCTTCCATTTCGTTTAACTGATCCACCTGATCCTGATCGGATGCGGTAATTCGTTCAATTCCAGTAAAACGTCTAAAGACATCATTCAAATCGCGGGCTCCCATCAACAGGTCAATTAAGATATTCGTTCCTGTTGATGCCTGTTCCTGCTGCATACGGGCAGCAATCTGGGCTTTCCACTCTTCAATTTCTTCCTGTGTCTTTTTAATTTCTTCCTGTAATGCTTCTATCTGCTGTGCAATCTGGACAATGGCTGCTTCTTTATTTTGAATCTGTTTTTCTAAGGCGCTAGCCAAATCCTTCTGTTTTTTAGACATTTCTTCAATCTTGGCTGCATTGGCTTCCAATGAATTCAGATCATCCTTATACTTCTCAATTTCCTCACGAAGCGTTTCCATCTGTTGTGCCTGATAATCCTGAAATGCTAGACAGGCATTGACGCTATCTTCATTATCCTGTGGTGTTGCACATAATGCATACCAGTAATCTTCATCGGAATAATCTTCCTGAGCCTGGATAGGAATTGCCATTTGAAATGAAATCGCACCAACGACAAATAGCGATATTAACTTTTTCTTCATCATCGAGACCACCTCAAATACTTTCTAGCCGCAAGTAGGCTTCCTACCATTCCTACAATCAACCCAATAATCAGCATTCCTAAAGAAATCTGTAAGGTAAATGGGAATGGTGGAATCAATTTAAACATTTCGGAAAGAAACATACCATTCATACTCTTATATAAATATGTATATCCTCCAATACATACAAGAATAGGTCCTAGAGCTCCTAATATACCAGTAATCATTCCTTCCAGCATAAATGGGAAGGTTACATACCAGTTCATGGCTCCTACCTGTCGCATAATCGCAATTTCATCTTTTCGTACCTGAATGGCCATCTTGATTGTGTTTCGAATCAGGAAGACTGCCAGTACTCCCATCGCAATCACAAAGATATAGCCCCATTTACGTACCATTTCCATAAGATTGATCATATTGACAATCATGCTTCCACCATAGCTGACTTTCGCAACATTATCATATTTCTTAATCACATCACTTACATCCTGGATCTTCTTGTTGTCAGTTAGTTCAACCACAAAGATATCATATAAAGGATTCTTATCCTCTCCCTGATATTGTGCAAACACATCTCCATTTTCCTTAATCAGTAAATCCAATTCATTTTCCTTTGATGAATAGGTAACCTTAGAAACATCTCTCATTCGACTCAGCTTTTCTTCCAATAAATCTTTATCCTCTTGGGTTGTACCTGGTCGAATGGATACATGAATAATAAACTCTGATTGAATATTCTCTGTAAAATGACTGATATTCAAAGCCGCCACTGTCATAATCATCGAAATCATCAACGCTACCCCTATAGAAATAACGGATGAGAATGTCATTGTGAAGTGTCGGATGATATCTCTGTTTGCCATTCTTAGCATTCTTGGTAAACATTTTATAAACAAAAACATGTATTTCACCCTCTACATCATTAGATTATACCATATTTGTCAATGTTTCATAATTTTTATCAATTTAACACAAATTACTATATCATTCCGATATTTTCACATGAATCTTTTGTATTTCACAATAAATCCCATATTCTTTTTATAAAAATTACATATCCATTGTGTACTATATACTCGAGCAAAGGAAAAGGGCTCAACTCATAATATATTCAAAATTTAACTCTCTCTCCTTCCTAATGAACTATTATGAAATGAAAAAGGCATCGCAATATACTGAACCCAATTAGTTGGACCAAGAATTATGAATGATATGACCTAGGTCATATCA
>JABUSD010000322.1 GCA_021442845.1 Holdemanella sp. | reverse complement strand
ATGTTGGAACAATCCGCAAAGATTAGATGATCTGGATATTTTGTACGAACCTCTTTAATCAGATTCCATGCCTGTGTTCCTTCATGTGTAACTTCCGCTGTACAGTCTAAAGCGATAATATCCGCTCCTGCTTCAACAATCGCATCCACTTCCTTCATCGTTGGGGTAATGAAAACACATGAATCATCGTGCCATACCTTATACAAACCGATAATTGGTAACCCTAAATCGGCTTCCTTTACCTGACGAATCTGCTCTGGCGAATTGATTCGCAATCCAACAGCTCCTGCCCACTTTGCACACTTTGCCATCGCTACAACCATATCGGGTGTATAGATTGGTTCATCCTTCTGGGTCTGACATGATACGATCAGCCCTCCTTTTAAACTATCTAGTATTGCCTGTTTTTTTGGATCTGTAATCATACTCTATTTCCTCCTATCTACAAATGACAATATTCTCTAATTCTTCTTTATATTCTGGATATGCATCAACATAAATTGTATAGAAATCTTCCAGTCTTGCCCATGTACATAAAGCTTTGATTTCAAATTTGGACTGGTCTATTAAAAGACATGTTTTTGCACTTCTATGAAGCACTTCTTTTTTCATATCGCCAATATCAAAATCAAAGACATAGGCTTCATTTCGATCAATGCTGGCTCCATTAGCGGTTAAGAATGCATAATCAAAATAGAACTGTTTTAAAATCTGATTTGTCAGGGAACCATGCGTTGTTCCATTTTTAATAGATACTTCGCCACCTACTAAGAATATCTTTCCTTGAAATGCTTCTGATATCTTGGATAGAAGATAGGTATTGGTTGTCACAATAGTAATCTTCTTATCATATAGATAATCCATCAGATACATTGCGGTTGTTCCTGAATCGATATAGATGCAGTCGCCATCCTTTATGCATCGGCTTGCTTCCTTGCAGATTCGTTTCTTTTCTTCTTCATGTACATTTGATTTGGAATAGACGGCTGGTTCATTAAAAGGGGTTAAAGTCGAAGCATTCAACAAGGAAGCCCCTCCTCTTTCCCTTTTGATAAGTCCCTGGTTCTCTAAATCAATCAGATCACGAACAATGCTGGAACGGGATACCTGCAACTCATCTGTCAGTTCCTTTACAGAAACAAATGTATTCTTATGGATGATTTCCATAATCTTAACCATTCTTTCCTTTGTCAGCATGTCTATCCTCCTATCTTTACATATAGACCAAGATGCTTTCCTATCTCGATATATTCCTCTAATTCCTTCTTATCCATCATCTTGAAGGAATAGGTATATTCCTTATGCAGCTGATTCCACTTGTTCTTTCCTAATGGATGGTATGGAAGCAGATTGGCTTCCTTTATATGTTTAGATGCCACATAGCTTAATATACGTGTTAGTGTTTCCTTATCCTTGTTGAAGGTTGGAATCACCGGTGTTCTCGATATGATCTTTTCAGGATGCGTATTGGCTATATATTCAAAGTTTGTAAGAATCATATCCAGATTAGCACCTGTTACATCATATAGTTTTTCTTTATCAATATGTTTGATATCAAACAGGAATAGATCTATATAAGGTTCTATTTCTTTTAATTTTGCTAAGGAATAATTTCCCGTTGTCTCTAAGGCAACATGCAATCCTTCTTTTTTTAAAGCTTTGACTAGCTTTTTAAATTCTTCATACTGGACAAATGGTTCACCTCCAGAAATGGTGACACCTCCATTTGACATTTCATAATAATCCTTATCCTTTAAGACTTCCTTTAGGACATCCTCTATTTCCATAGGTTTTCCTGCCATGGATAAGGCATCGGGTATACAGTTATCGATGCATGCCTGGCAGTTTATGCATTTAGTGGCATCCCATCTGAACTGTTCCTCAAATGAAATGGCCCCTTGTTTACAGACATGCATACATGTCTTACACGATACACATTTATTTTCATCATGCATCAATGTACTCTGGATAGACCAGGTTTCCGGATTGGCACACCATGGACAATGAAGGGGACATCCCATCAGAAAAATAGTTGTTCGAATGCCTGGTCCATCATGAGTAGCAAACTTTTCTATATTGGATACATTAATCATAAAGCGTACGACTCAACAATTCACCTTGGATATCTGGTGTTAAATTGACAAATACAGCACTATATCCAGCTACACGGACAATCAAATCCGGATAGTTCTGGGGATGTTTCTGGGCATCCTCTAGAACTCCATGATCCACAACGGTTACCATCAATTGACATCCTCCTTTATCAAAGTATGTCTTCCATAATGCCTTCACCTTTTCTTTATCTTCATGCATCATACGTGGGGTAAACTTAATATTCTGTACACTTCCCCCATGGTATTTCGCTTTGAATCGGGCAAGTGAATTCAAGCAGGCAGTTGGTCCATTCTTGCTGGCTCCTCCCTGCGGGTTATTGGCTGGATTCATATAGATGGCTTTCTTTCTTCCATCTAAAGATGCATCTGTCTGTTTTCCCCAGTCGGTATTTGTCTGGTTGTTTGAAATAACAATCAGATAATAACCCAATCCTTTTTCAATACCGCGATCACGAATTGCCTTGGCAACATATTCATAACAGTCATTGGCTAGTTCATCCACTTCTTCGATATCATTTCCATATTTTGGTACAGCTAATAAATCCTTCTGGATCTTTTCATAGCCTTCAAAATTATGTAAAGCGGCATTGTTCAATTCTTCCAATGTATATTTCTTATCTTCAAAGACTAATTTTTTAATCGCATATAAAGAATTACTTGTGTTGATATTTCCATAGGTTTCATTGGTTCCACCTAAAATTTCAACTCCACCATCCAATAATGCTTTTTCACGGTTGATACAGTCATCCATCAAAATAGAACAGAATAGGAAAGATACTTCCTTGTTCATCACTTCATAGCTATAGGCCTGATCATGGACACTTAAATCACAATAGAAATCCAATACTTTATTATATTGATTGTATACATCTTCAAATGTATACAGCTCACTTAATGGTTTTACTTCAACTGGACCTGCTTTATAGATGCCATCCATCGGATCATACCCATTGTTCATTGAAATCTGTAGAATCTTTAATAAGTTCAACAATGTATTTGGGGTTCCTACACTCTTTCCCTGAATGACAAATTCACCACATCCAAATGGAATATACTGTTTAGCAATTTCATTAGAAACGCGCATTGCATATTCAACGGCTGGTACATTGACATCGTCGTTATATAAAGTAGGATAGGTTGCTCCACTGGCAATGCATTCATATGCCATATCCATAATTTCTGGATCCGTTGTCTTGTCAAAGCGAAGGGTAAACTGTGGTTCTACATATCGTGTATCTTTGCATACTCTTAAACAGATCTTCGCAAACAGATCACAGGCTTCCACATTCTCTCTTCCCTGTCCTCCTACAATGATTCTTCCATTTACAGTTGTTCGTCTATTCTCAATCATCTTCCACAATGACTTCAGATAGCGATAGGCTTCATCTTCATCGATAATACCTTTATCAATATCATTTTTAAGATATGGCCCAAGCACAATATCCATTCGTCCATAATTGATACATCCGGCACATAATGCATATAACCAGAACAGCTGTAATGCCTGATGGAATGTTGATGGTTTATTCTCTTTGATATATTTCAAATCGGAAATCATCCGATCTAAATCTTTGATTCTTGTCTCACTGGCATTTTCCTTTGCCTTTTCACATAGGATGACCTGTTCATCAATAACCGTTTTAAACAGTTCCATTGTTTCAATGGATGCCTGAATAAAGGCATTCTGCTTTTTACTCTTTAATAAATCAATGATTCCATTAATGCCTAATTTCATCAATTTATTATAATCAAGCATCATTCCTGATAAACGGGCTGTTGCCATATATGGATAGGTACAATCAATGAATCGTCCTGTTGTAGTATCATTTAAAACATCCTGACAGTAGATTGCCTTCACATCATGATCCGTCCAGTATTCATAGAGAGCATCCACTCTTTTCATTTCTTCTTCTGTATGTAAAAGCTGTTTAAAAGCTCTTAGCTTATGGAAAACACAATAATGACCCACACCACCGATGCTTGTTACAGAACCAAATCCAATTGGTAAAAAATCCAATCGCCCTGCGATTAAATCGGTTTCTTCAATGGATCTGAACAATCTTGGAAATAATACCTTTAAGCAGTTTATTTCACGAAATGCCTTATCTTTTCCGGTATACTCTTTATGTACACGCGTATATTCTTCCATGATTTCTAATTGTTCCTTAGCTGATTTTTCACAAGGAATCGGTTTAGAAACTTCAGCATTCTGAACACCATCTACACTGATTTTAGCCATAATAGAATCCCTCTTTTTCTTTCCATCTATAAAATATCACAAAAACAGTCCATCTTCAATCACTTTCGTTCATTAGTATTCATTTTTATTCAATTATTAATTATTTATATTCACTTTCGTTCATATTTTTGATAAATATCGTTCAAATTCATTCTTTTAATGAGATAATCCTGAATTTGTATTATAATAAGAACATTAAGAAATGAGGTATATAATATGAATCATTATGTTTCAGTATGGGCAAATGCGATGTCCATTGCCGATGCAAGACCGGAAGGATATGCCAAGGATATCACTTTACGCTATCCTATATTAATGCCCTTTAAAGGAAATAAAATTCAAATTACGTTAGATAATTTTACAGGAAAGGAACCTGTTACATTCCATCAGGTTACCTTAGCCAAGACAACAAAAAAAGAAGATGTGGATGCATCTACCATCACACAGGTAACCTTTGATGGACAAAAGGAATTGACATTAGAACCAGGACAGTCCATAGTATCCGATGAAATTGAAATGGATGTAGAGCGCGGTGAATTTGTTTCCGTTTCCATCTATTTAGGTGACTACACCCAGATGCGCTGTGCTGTAACAACAATAGGGCCTTTGACAAAGGGGTTCTATGCCCTAGGCAATCAATGCGATGTAGATGTGATGCCAAGAGATTTCTATAAGGAAATCGTATGGTTCTACTTTTTATCCAGAGTGGATCTATTTACAGATGAAAAGAATCAATGTGTATTGTGTTATGGAGATTCCATCACTGCCCAGAACTGGCCAGAAGAATTACAGCTTCGCTTATTTGAAGCTAATTCCAATCTTACATGTGTTCGAAGAGCTGTATCTGGTGCCCGTGTTCTTAGACAGTATGACTGTACGATGTATGAAGCCTATGGTTTAAAAGGTAAAACACGCTTCCCTCATGAAATCGGTATTGCGGGATGTGATTCAATGATTATCCTACAAGGAATCAACGATTTTATTCACCCCGTTGGTGTCGAAACCAATCCATTTAGACCATGGTCAGATTTACCTGATGCCAAGACATTGATTGAAGATGGATTGATGTATTATGCAGATTATGCACATGAACATGGATATAAGAATATCTATATAGGAACACTTCTTCCAATCAAGGGATGGCGAACATACCAGCCATTTAGAAATGAATTAAGAAAAGAAGTCAACGAATGGATACGTACAACAGATAAAATTGAAGGTTATGTTGATTTTGACAAAGCTGTACAAAATCCAGAAGATATCGATTGTCTAAGAAAAGACTGTGATAGTGGTGATCACTTACATCCAAGTCCAAATGGATATAAAGAAATGGCAAAAGCTGCCTTTGAATTCCTTACAAAATAATGGTCAGAGTTAATCTCTGACCATTTTCTTACTTGATGTACTTCTTTACTTCCTCGACAGACATCTTTAATGCTTGTGCAACACCATCAATACTCATTGATTCCAATAGCGTGTTGACAACCTCTGTCATCTTGTTTGCTTCACCTTCAATAAGGCCTTCTTCTTTTCCTGTGAAATACGAATCCCGATCATCAAAGAAT
>JABUSD010000323.1 GCA_021442845.1 Holdemanella sp. | reverse complement strand
TTGCATAAAGTGCATAAAATACAGTCCATTTTATATTAATTGGATTTCTTTTCCTTTTATCATCTTTTCTAACCTTTATAAATAACACTGATAATATTGCACAAGGTATTCCCCATAGATAGATTAGATAAGCATTATAATATCTTGCTGATGCTAAAAGAATAGCTATTATACTAATTAATACACCACCAATTCCTACTACTGAACTTTGAATTCCTAAGACCTTTTCCTTTTCTTCCCCATTATAAGTATCATCAATCAAAGAAGCGACAGTTGGCATCATTGTCCCTATCGCAACCCCTAATATGCCTGATGTAATAAGAAGTGAATTTATATCATTATGAAAAAACATTCCCCCTATTGAAGTTAAGATAAATAATACACTTGAAAACAACAATATGTTTCTTTTTGATATTTTTGATAAGATTCTTCCTACACATATGGTAGAAACAACAATAAATAAATCGGGTAAAACAGCTAATAATTGAATCGTACTGATTTTTTCATTTGGAAATGATATGGAAATTTCATTAAGAACAGAAGAAATCCCCATCATGCTCATCTGTAATAAGCTGATAGCCATGATGGGGTAAATCACTTTTTTATTCACTAAATATCTTTTCCGTTTGTTTCAATTAGTTTTCGATACCAATAGAATGAATCCTTCTTAATTCTTTTGAAACTTCCATTTCCATTATCATCTACATCAACATAAATGAATCCATAACGCTTTGTCATCTGTCCTGTAGACATGCTGACTAGATCGATACATCCCCAGGCAGTATATCCAATCAAATCAACACCATCATTAACGGCTTCCTTCATTGCCTTTACATGTTCTTTTAGATAATCAATACGATAATCATCGTGTATGCTTCCATCTTCTTCGACGATATCTTTTGCACCTAAACCATTTTCTGTAATCATTACTGGAACATGATAACGGTCATATACCTTATTAAGTGTATAACGTAGTCCTAATGGATCAATTGGCCAGCCCCATTCCGATACAGTCAAATAAGGATTTTCAATGCCTCCCATTATATTTCCTGATGTTGTTGAATCACCATAATCTTCAACAGATTCACAAATCGTCTGATAATAAGAGAATGTATAGAAATCACTCTTACCCTTCTTAAGGATTTCTTTTTCTTCTTTGGATAAATCCAATACAACCTTGTTGTCTCTAAAGTATTTATCAGCATAATATGGATATTCTCCTTTTAACTGAACATCCGAACATAAACAGTTTCTCACTAAATCATTCTGCTGAACCATAAAAATATCTTTGGGATTGCATGTTCTAGGATATAGTGTAATATGGCATGTCATGGTTCCAAACTGGAAATCGGATTTAATACTCTTTCCAAGAATAACCGCTTTTGCGTTTGCGATTAATACATTGTTTAATGCATTCATTCTTCGATTTACATCATCATCTTTAATCTCATTTTCAAAATATTTCGTTTCTGGTGTTAAAATACCTCCATGGATGAACCCACATAAAGGTAACATTAAGTCATTCACCTCATTAAATGGAATCCAGTATTTAACATAATCCTTATAGGCATTAAAGATGGTATTACAGTATCTGATATATAGATCAATTGTCTTTTTGTTAGCCCATCCTCCATATTTCAAGGAAATGTTTAATGGCATTTCATTATGCTGAATCGTAACCAATGGCTCAATGTTGTGCTTTTTCAATTCTTTAAAAACATCTGCATAGAATGCCAACCCTTTTTCATTTGGAACTTCATCATCTCCATTTGGATAAATACGGCTCCATGCGATAGACATTCGGTATACTTTAAATCCCATTTCGGCAAATAGGGCAATATCTTCTTTATAGTGATGGTAAAAATCAATGGCATTATTACCAGGATAATAATAGTTGGAATCTTGTTCTAAAGTAATTTTTCGATACTCTGCACTAGTACCCGAAGTCATTGTATCCGCAACTGATAAACCTTTTCCATCTATGTTATAGGCACCTTCACACTGATTTGCTGCGGTTGCACCACCCCATAAAAATCCATCTTTAAAACTTTTCATACCGTATTAATCCTCAAACTTTAATAAATGTAAGGCAATTACAGCTACGATCATGGCTGCAAATACACCAATTAAATAGTAAACAAAAGTATCTGTTACTGCTAATACAATTGTACCAAATGGAACAAATCCAAATGATAAATACTTAACTTTGAATAGACCCATGATGAATCCACCAACACCTCCACCGATCATTACAGCGGCTAGAACCTTTTTGTATTTTAATACAAGTCCAAATAATACTGGTTCTGTAACACCAATTAATGCTGTGATTCCTGTAGAAGATCCTAAAGCTTTATTCTTTTCATTTTTAGATACAAAGAATATGTATAAAGCAACAGCTGCCATTGCTGCATTTGTTGCAGCTTCACATGGATATAATACATCATATCCTAATGTCGCAAAGTTCTGTAACATGATAGGTACTTCGGCAATCTGCATACCTGTCATCAAGATAAATGGATAGCACAATGAGAACAACATACCACCAATTGGTCCTGTTGTTGTATATAACCACATAAATCCGCTTACAATGTAATTACCAGCCATATTTCCTAAAGGTGCTAGAACAGCTAATCCAACAATGGCAGCAAGCGCTAAAGAAACAAATGGAGTTACAATTAAATCTAACATGCTTGGAACAAACTTCTTTAGTAAATGTTCCACTTTAGACATGAAATAAACACATAAAATTACTGGAATAACAGTTGATGAATAATCCATATATGTAATAGGAATTCCAAGAACATGAACAGTTGTTCCTGCTAAACCTAAGAAATTAGGGTGAATTAAGATAGCTCCTAATGTAGCAGCGATATATGGGTTGCATTTAAAACGTTTCCCTGCAGAGAACGCAATAATCACTGGCATAAAGTGGAAGGCTGCATTTGCACAAGTTAAGAAGAATGTAAATACTTCTGTATCTGCACTTACCCATCCAAATGATTCAAATGAATATAATAAACCTTGAATTAGACCACAACCACAAATTGCAGGAATGATTGGTGCAAGAATCGATGAAATCGTATCCATCAATGCCGATAGGATTCCTTTTGGTGACCAATCCATTTTCTTTGCATCTAAATTTTCATCGATGGCTGCCTGTTGTTCAAATCCAGCATTTTCACAGATTGATTTATATACATCATCAACACCTTGTCCGATAATCACCTGTAATTGTTCTCCAGCCCAGTTAATTCCAAGAACACATGTATAATCATTAATTGCTTTTTCATCCACTAGACTTTTATCTTTAATTGTAAAACGTAATCTTGTAACACAATGTGTAAAGTTACTTACATTGTTTTTTCCACCAACTAAGTTAACAATGTTTTCGCACAATTCTTTATATTTCTTGTTCATAGTTTTCTCCTTCTTTTAAACAGCACTTTCTCGAGAGCATAATCGATTAATATGTAACATCAGATATAAAACTTCTTCTTCATTCATACTGAAATCAAATGTATATGTTAATTTAAAACTGTCCAATTTAGATTGAGAATCCAATCGAAAATTGTCCAGTTTTTTTATATACTTCCTTCAGGCTGATATAGCTTTGAAGGAGGTGAAGAGAGGTGAAATCAGTCTTGGAAAAATATGAGATTATTAGAATGAAGAAAAGAGGGATGTCAAATTCGGAGATACATAGAATAACCGGCTGTTCCAGAGGAACAATCAGAAATTACTGGAATGAATATCTCCAGATTCAGGAAAAGATTGTTGATGTAAACAGAAATCCTCATGAGGTGCTTGAAGCTTTTATATCTGCATCAAAGTATGATGCATCTTCACGTGAGCCTAGGAAATATACACCTGAAGTAGATGCTGCTTTAAAGAGGATACTTGCCGATGAGGAATTGAAGACCCAGAGGCTAGGCTCTCGGCATAAGCAGGCGCTGACAAATGAACAGATATACCATCTGATTGTCAAACAGGGATTTGATGTAGGAAGGACTACCATCTGTAATCACATTAAAATCCTTAGGGATATAAAGAAAGAGGCATATATCAAGCAGAATTATGAATATTGCGATCGGTTTGAATATGATTTTGGAGAGGTCAGCCTGTATATCCAGGGAAAGAAAACCAAGTATTATATTGCGGTAATAACTGCTCCTGCATCTGGATTCAGATGGGCGCATCTGTATACTAATATGAAGATGGAAGTATTTCTGGATTCACATGTGAGATTTTTTGAAATGGTAGGAGGATCCTTCAAGGAAGGCGTCTATGACAACTGCAAATGCGTAGTATCAAAATTTATCGGGCACAATGAAAAGGAACTTAACAAGGAGCTCATTAAGCTTGCACTGTATTATGACTATGACATTAACGTTACGAACTGCTTCAGTGGAAATGAAAAAGGAACAGTCGAGTCCGCAGTAAAATGGATCAGAAACAAAGTGTTTGCGGTCAAATATCAGTTCGGCTCGTTTAGCGAGGCATGTGAATATTTGGAGAATGAATTAATGGAGATCAATAAGAATTCATCTATAGAAGAGGAAAAGAAGCATCTAAAACCGTACAGGCCAAAATATGAGGTTGCACAGATTTCAAACAACTATGTGAATAAATATTCATTCATCACTGTTGACGGTAATTTTTACTCTGTACCTGAGGACTTATGCGAAAAGCACGTGGATGTAAAGCTCTATCCTAATGAAGTTATTGTCTCTTATAAGAACAAAGAGGTATCAAGACATGAAAGGCTGTCAGGAAAAGGAAAAACGTGCATAGATATCAGACACTATCTACACACGCTAAAAAAGAAGCCTGGTGCACTAAGGAATTCATTGGCACTGAAAAGTGTACCAGAACTAAAAAATCTTTTCGATATCTATTATAAGGATAAACCAAAGACTTTTATAGAGCTTTTAAGAGAAAACATGGATAAAGATACGGATGAACTGGTTAGATTATTAAATCCATCCAAGCAGAATGCAGATAAGCAGGCAAAGATTGATAAGAAAACGGACGAACAGATTGAATTGATTGGACAACTATTTGTAGGAGGAAAACATCTTGTCAATTAGGGAAAGTGCAGCATGTTTAAAGCTGCCATATATAAGAAACAACTATGAAGAAGTCATCAGGGAAGCCCATGTCAGGGACATGAGCCACGAGGAGTTCCTTGAGGAGATATTAAAGAATGAACTGGAGCTTCGAAATACAAATGGAATAAACAGCCGGATTAGACAGGCAAAGTTTCCATATCACATTCTTCTTGAAGATTATGAACGAGACCATTTCTCACTGGAGATAAAAACCAGGATACGAGAACTTGAAACCATGGAATTTATTGACAACAAAGAGAATGTCATACTTATCGGGAATCCGGGAACAGGAAAAACTGCACTATCCATTGCACTAGGATTGAAAGCCTGTAAAGAGGGGAAAAGCGTACTGTTTATAAGCGTTCCAAACCTTCTTATCGAACTGAAGGAAGCAATGAATCTAAACCAGATAACCAGATACAAGAAGAAATTCGAAAAGTATGATCTTACTGTCCTGGATGAGCTAGGGTATTGTACATTTGACAAGGAATGTGGAGAGATACTATTCAATCTTCTTTCAAGCAGAAATGAAAAAGGTTCAATGATAATTACGTCAAATCTAACATTTGACAGATGGAATGAAATATTCAGAGACACTGTACTTACTGGAGCGTTAATTGATAGGCTTGCGTATAAATCACATCTTATGGATATGTCAGGTGACAGTTATCGGATTATGGCTACAAGAAAATGGAATAAGGAACATAGTAAAATAACGTAGAAATAAGGAGCAGTTAAGCGATTGTAGCAGGCTGAATTGCTCCTTTTAAAGTGGACATTTTTCAATTGGATAATTGGACATTTTTCGATTGACAAATACA
>JABUSD010000207.1 GCA_021442845.1 Holdemanella sp. | reverse complement strand
AGCTGAGAAAGATATTTATAGATATATCTAAAGTAGAATAAGGAAAGATTATCAATCACATGATATCGCATTTTTTTCTTATTGCCAGGATCGTTAATAGGGGATGTCTTTTCTATGATTTCCATACGAATTAACTTGTCAAGGACGTCAATTAAGGTAGGACCACTTGAAACGTGTGACTGAGATTTAATATCACTGTATTTAGAGAATCCTTTTGCCAAGGCATCAAATACCTCATTGGCATTCATCATTTTAGAAATTTCTGCATTTAGATAACCTAATATTTCATTTTCAAATCTTGCATCAGGAGATGCAATCAATTCAATTATGTTTTCTTTTACACTTTTTTTATCATCGATTAATCGATTATAATAGGGAATGCCACCAAAAACAGAATAGATTCTTACTTTATCCTCTGGACTAAACTCTGGATAAAACATAGAGGATTCATAATAGTCCATTTGTTTTAGGTTGATAACAAGATCAATTCTTCCATATAATGGATTTTCATGTTCCAATAAGGATTTCATGATATCAACATAAGATCCTAATAGAATCAGTTTGCATTTAGAAGATTCCTTATATTTATCTACGATGGATTGGATAATGCTGTCAAGCCCTCTTATAGATTCTCTTAGATATGGGTATTCATCAAGAACAAGGATTATTTTCTCTTTTTCAGCTAATTGGAATATATATGACAATAATGATTCTATATCGTTAAAGCCAAGCTTAGGAAGATCAAAGACTTCAGATACAATCATTCCAAGACTTTGAACATTGCTCTTTTCAGCAACTTGTTTGCATTCAAAGTAAATGCTCTTCACATTGGATGTTCGAATAATCTGTTTTACCAATTCACTCTTTCCAACCCTTCTGCGACCATAAATTAATGAAAAAGATAAATCATCTGTATTTATTTGTTTTTCTAACTTTTTTATATATTCAGCCCTACCAATAAATTTCATTTTGTTCGGCCTCCTTCGAACTAACTATAACACCAAAACAAAAGTCTGTAAAGTTTTATTCGGTTACAACCGAATCGGTTTGTACCGAATAAAAATATATAACAATAGTAGAATTCTTATAGTGTATAATATGGATAAGAATGAGAGGTTTACTATGAAAAAGCTTATTGGATTGTGTCTATGTTTCTGCATGATATTTGCAATGATGGCATGTGGAAGCAAGAAAGAAGAGTATGCATCCCTAGCCGGTAGCTATGTACCAGTAAGAAATGAATCGGCAACAAAAGGTGAAACAATTACGATTTCAGAAAATGGAGATGCAACAATAAAAGATATTGTTTATACAGTATCATCAACAAGTCAAAATGGGGGTTCCTTAGATGTTGTATATGGATTGGATGGAACCGATAAGTTTGTATTGACATTCATGTATAAGACAAAGAATGCAGATTCAATTGGAAGCAGCATCTTCTTTGATGAAATTGTAAAAATAGAAGAAAGAAATATAGACAGTACGGACATAGATCTTTTAGAAATAGTAAATGAATATCATATGCAGGAAATTCAGCAATGGTCAAGAAGTGAAGCTATGATCAAACAATATGAAACAGTTAAACAATAAGTTTTAAGAGTGGATTATTCCACTCTTTTCAATAGGAGATATATATGAGAATAAAGCTAACAAACAACGGAATGGATATCGATGCTTATTTTGATGATGAAGATATTCAAAATGTCTATATTCCATTATTAAAGGAATTGGATGAAATCCAGAAAAGAAAAAAGGAAAGAATCTATCTATTTATAGGCGCTTGTCCAGGAACTGGAAAGACAACACTAGTCTTATTTCTAGAATGGTTATCTAAACAGATAGGAATCAATAATACATTCCAATGTTTAGGACTGGATGGATTTCATTATCCCAATTCATATCTAATGACACATACAATCAAAGAGAATGGAAAAGAAATATGCATGATGGATAGAAAAGGAGGACCTGAAACCTTTGATGTAGAAGCATTAAAAGAAAAGATCATAGAAAGTAAACAAGTAAATAATCTATGGCCCATTTATTCAAGAATTGATCATGATGTAAAAGAAGATGCGATCCAATGTACAGCCAATATCATTCTATTAGAAGGCAATTATCTACTCTGTAATGATGAAAGATATAACATATTAGAAGGGTTATGGGATAAAAGTCTATTGATTCTAGAAGATGAAAAAGTACTACAGAAACGCTTATGGAATCGCAAAATCAAAGGAGGACTCACTCAAGAACAGGCAACAAGGTTCTGTGAAGCATCGGATTATAAGAATATATCTTATGTATTAAATACATATAAGCAAGCAGATATAATCCTTATCATGGATAATTATAAATTGATTCGCCCTAAAAATGTGTAAACTTAAATTCAAATTTTTGCAAAAATATAAAAAGGTGCAATAATTAAATTGAAAAATATAGAAAAAGGTGCAATAATTTTAATGTAAAAGGTAGTAAAAGGTACAATATGGACAGAATATATCTAAAGGACTTAATAGAATGGAATAATAGAAAGAGAAGAAAACCATTGATAGTATATGGGGCAAGACAGGTAGGGAAGTCCTATCTGATAAGAAATCTGTTTGCGGAAAAATACTATAAGGGGAAATACATCTATATTGATTTTAAAAGAAATGTTGATGAAAGAAAATTCTTTGATAATCATATGGATCCAATGGAAATTATTCAATATTTGTCTGTAAAGTATAATATGAAGATTAATAAGGAAACGTTACTAATCTTTGATGAAATACAGGAATGCTTAAGTGCACTCACTTCTCTAAAATACTTCCATCAGGATTATTCTGATATACCTATTATCGCATCAGGGTCTATGGTTCGCATTAAAACGGGAAGAAATACAAAAGAAAAAGATTTCTTCTTTCCCGTAGGAAGCATGACAACACTATTTGTCTATCCAATGACATTTAAAGAATATATGATGAATACAAACCAGAATTTATGGAATGTGATACAAGAAGCATATGCACAAAAGAAACCATTATCAAGAGAGTTTCATGACTTGGCTATGGTAGAATTGTATAAATTCCTATTAATTGGAGGGCTTCCTGAAGCTGTAAATGAATATATTGAATCAGGATCCTTATTGGATGCACGGAGAGTATTGAAAGATATATATGGAGATTATCTTTCAGATATGAATCTTTATCAGGCAAGTGAAATCAGTATAACGCGGACAAAAAGAATGTTTGAAAATGCCTATAGGCAGCTAAATAAGGAGAATGAAAATTTCCGATTTTCTGAGGTAGAAAAAGGGGCAAAGAGACGGGAATATGATAATGCGTTATATTGGTTATCCTGTGCTAATCTTGTCTATCCATGTTACTGTTTAAAGGAAAGGATAACACAGCCATTAAGCATTCATAATGAATCTGTATTTAAAGTATATCTACATGACAATGGATTATTGGCTATGCAAAGTGAAATCAGTATGGTGAATTTTATTGATTCCAATAAGTGGAATACAATTTCAGGATTATTCTTTGAAAACTATGTCGCAACAGAATTAAGTTCAAAGAATATAAAATTGTTCTACTGGAAGGGGAAAAATGACAATGAATTTGAATTTATTGTCAATTATAATGGTGAAATCGTTCCAATCGATGTAAAAAAGAAGAAAGGATCTTTACATTCATTAAAGGCTTATAAGAACCATAACGCATGTAACCTGGCAATAAGAATATCATCCCAGAACTATATGGAAAGTGATGATATAGTAACAATTCCTTTGTATATGGTACCTCTACTTGTAGAAGATATTACACTTTATCTATAAAAAAATGTCCTAAAATCCTTTATATAAAGGGTTTTAGGATGTTTTTAATGTTGTATCGAATATACGTATATTATACATTTCTAGATAAGAAACCACAGCGAAGGCATAGCGGTTCGGTTATCTTTCTATCGGTAAACTGTTTACGCAGCTGTTTGGTTCTATCTTTATTTAGAATAGTATCTAAATCCTCTTCAAAGATATTGCCTAACTTTAAAATACCTTGGCTATCCAGACAACATGGAATGACATCCCCATTGGAAAGAATCGCAATATGGGTCTTTAGGGCATGACAATATGATTTTTGATTTACAATTTTATTCTTTAGATCAGGCCATATGAATTCATTGTCTTTATCTACATAGATATGATCGTTAATCTTTGTTGTCTTATCATGAATTAGTTTTTCTTTAATTTCGTCATCTAAATGATAATGGTTACATAATTCATGAATACTATGCATAGAATTAGAATCTACTTCATTGTTCTGTAATGTCCATAATCGATAGATGATATAGGTATTTAATACATCACATGCATTAAATACCGAATTAAAATAATCAGGATAATTGTTTTCACAATGTAAAGATATATTCAATTTATGGATACAATCATATTTCTTTAATATCTGTACTTTATCTTTTAAAAGAGTTCCATTGGTTGTGATCTGTACACGAAGTTTTTCTTTTTGACAGATATTTAGTATTTCATTCAATTGAGAATGTAATAAAGGTTCTCCTTTGACATGAAGATAGATAATATGGGTGTAGGTTTTAACCTGTTTGATAATATGTTCAAATTCTTCTATATTCATTTCTTTTCTCTTTTGTAATACCGGAGAACAGAAAGAACATTGAAGATTGCATATATTGGTAATTTCTATATAGATCTTATTGAATCTCATATTGTAAATGCCTCATAAGTTTCATCATCTT
Source organism: Holdemanella sp. (assembly GCA_021442845.1). Lineage (GTDB taxonomy): Bacteria > Bacillota_I > Bacilli_A > Erysipelotrichales > Erysipelotrichaceae > Floccifex. The sequence goes on along the minus strand of JABUSD010000207.1, from coordinate 1,428 downwards.
CACAGATGATCTGGATGACTCTTTTGCCATGATCCATTGTCGATACAATCGATTTCGAGAAGTCTGAGGCATCACTTTTAATTGTTAACTCAATGCCTTTGGCAATGGCATATTTCTTTGTACGCTTATTTATAATGCTTGTAGGAACGGTTTTAAAATCTTTGTCGAATTTCTTACGATCTGGTAAGGCAAGAAGGGTATCCTTGATGACATCTTTTTCTATCTCTTTATTAGAAGGTTCATAAGTATCAATCAATTCTTCAATATACTGGTTATAATTTATTTCCTGTGGTGTATTGATTGTATTCTGTATTTCATTGGATAATCGAACATAATCTCTTTGTGAGACAGGTTTTATCATTGATTTTAATTCACTGTCTATGGCTCTATAGGCTTTATATGTATTGGAAAAGTCATCTCTGACTTCCTCCAATTCTAAAAAGGAGACAGTCCAGTATTTCGATGAGGAATCCATATAGATTAAAATCTTATCGATTAAACAAATATCATTAATCTTATAGAGCTTAAAGATAGCGGATTTCCATATATTCATCGTATCTTTAGAGAATCCAATATTATCCTGTAAAGTAGAACCATCAATCCAGTTTGAATGTTCTACCTTGGCAATCACATATTGATATTCATCCTCATCTATTTCAACAAAAGCCTGAATAAGACTTCCTTTTTTAATATTCTTACCCATTTTATAGATTTTATCCTGTGCCATCTTTTCACATTCTATTAATTTATACGCAATCGTATCCGTAATGGCATCCATATCAGAATGAAGTACATCTTTGATTAAGGATACAACGTCTCCTTCCTCATTCTGAATCTGATATTTCTTATTCTTTTCGTTGGAATTGGCATATTCAATGAAATCATATAGAAAGGAGTGGAAATAATCAGGGATTTCCACTCGATTGGCAAAGTAGTTATTTAGATCAATGGTATGAAAGGATGAATAAAGTATTTTCATAAGTAGTCTCCAATCTATTGTTTACGATTTAATGTTTCCTTGGATGAACAGATCTTATCGGCTACACATAGAATATAGCCTTCGGTATATTTCGGTGGTTTAGGGGTTAAAGGAAACATATGTTTTTTAATCATATCCTTTTCAATGTCATTTAAATCAAAATCACGATTGGCATTTTCTAATGCCGTTGCAGGATGGGTAAACCCATGAAGAGAATGCCCCTTATCATGGTCATGCCAATCATATAAGAAATAATCATGGAGTAAGGCACCACGTACAAGTGATCTTCTATCAACTTTAAGATTGTATTCATCCACAAGTTTTAAACAGGTATAGGCAACGGATATAGAATGCTCATAAACAGATGTCCTTCCATGCTGGATAGATTCCTTCATAATATCCATATTTTTTGATTCCAATATATCAGAACCGTATTCTTTAATTAAATT
>JABUSD010000139.1 GCA_021442845.1 Holdemanella sp. | reverse complement strand
TAAAAAATTAGCAAAGGGAACTTTTTCTAATCCAAAAATAAATATGCAAATAATTTGGCAAAAAGTTTTTATATAAAAATGTATAATATTGTAAGACAGTACATGTGTGCATCATTATTGACACTTGTAAACATGTTTGAAAGAATTAATATGCAAAGATATCGATTTCAAGGGAGGGGGATATTATGAAAAAAATGATTAGTTTGTTACTAGCCCTGTTTCTTTCTATACAGATGATGGTGAATCCAGCAATTCAGGTGGAGGCACATGAACATGATCATGTGCAAGAACTGGAGGATGTTACAGTAGCAGAAAATGAAACGGAAGAGATTGTTGAGAATCCGCCAGTAGCAGCATCCCAGGAAGAATCATCAGCTTCGTCAGATGGATATGTACAGGCAAATGTCTTAGCGAGTGGTATGTCAGGCAATGTTTCATGGGCTGTTTATTCCGATGGTCTTTTGACATTTGGAGGATATGGTGATTGTTATGCATGTATATATGAATATCCTCAAGTACCATGGATGCCATACGTTAATATCATAAAGAGAGCACAAATCAGCACGACATCTATGACAAATATGGGATTCCTGTTTGCTGGTTTGTATAATCTGGAGAGCGTATATTTTTATCCTTCATTTAGCACAAGCAATGTATCTATAATGGAAAATATGTTCGATGGTTGTTCCAGTCTAAAATCATTGGATCTATCTGGATTTGATACGAGTAATGTTGCAATGTTCAACAACATGTTTTCAGGATGTTCATCACTGGAAACTTTGAATATTAGTTCATTTGATACAAGCAGTGCGATTTACATGGATAATATGTTTAAAGGATGCAGCAGCCTTCAAAGCCTTGATGTATCAGGTTTTAATACAAGCAACGTAACAGAAATGGATTCTATGTTTGAGGACTGTTCTTCCTTAACTTCGATTGATGTTTCTGGATTTAATACAACAAATACAGAAAAGATGTCATATATGTTTTACGGATGTTCTTCATTATCGAGTTTGTATCTATTAAACTTTGATACAGCCAATGTAAAAGAAATGGCTTGCATGTTCAGTCGCTGCAGTTCTTTAACCACACTGGATTTAAGCAGTTTTAATTTTTCTAAGTGTAAGTATATAGGCAATATGTTTGAAAAGTGTGAAAATCTTGAAACACTTTATGTTGGAAATATAGATACAAGAGCTGTCATCCGTGAAGAGGGTCGATACAATCCGTTCTATAAAAGTGCAAACCTTAAAAGCATTTATTGCACATCTACATTTGATGAATTTAGGCAAAATAATTCAACTCTGCTTGCGATGATGTCAGATACTGCTTTAAAAAGAGGGTTCACAATTATTGCCTCGGATGGTGTATTCACGACAAGTGCTAAAAACGTATGGGATTATTATAATGGGGCATGGCATTATTATGATGAAAATGAGCAGATGGTAACTGGTTTTGCGATTTTGCCAGGTGAATATAGATACTATTTCAACGAATATGGTGAAATGCAGACAGGCTTCCAGGTCATTGATGGAAAAACGTACTATTTTGGTGAAGATGGAGTTCAGGTGATTGGACTTGTTAGAATGAATGATAAACTATATTATTTTGGAAGTGAGCAGTTCGAACCAGGATGGATTAGAGTTCAGCTTAGTAGCCGATATCAATATCCAGATGCAAGTTTAGCTGTTGGATGGACCGAAATTGATGGAAAGACATTCTATTTCGATGAATCGGGTATAGCGCAATTTGGTATTACTGAAATAGATGGAGTAAAGTATCACTTTAATTCTTCAAATGGTATGACCATAGGATTTGTTGGTACGTATATATCATCTACCCACAGCGAATATAAGTATTATTTTGGCCCAGAAATGCGATATGGATGGATTGTTGATACGGATGGTGGTATTTATTATGCCAATGCAAATGGAGTCATTTTATGGGATGGTGATTATACAATTGATGGACATACATATACATTCGATTATTTAGGAGAACTTGAAACGAACTGTGAGCACGATCTTCAGACTTTAAGCGATGGTTTAGAGCCAACATGTACGGAAATAGGATATGCCGAACAGACTGTCTGCAGCAAATGCCATGTGGTTTTCTCCTATGCCAGGGAATTGCCTGCTTTAGGACATGATTATTCCGTTGAAATTTCACCTAGAGTAGAACCAACGGTAAATGCAACAGGAATGAGCGCGATATATAAATGCTCAAGATGTAATAGCACAATTGGTGGAGAAACAATTCCTAAGCATGAACATAGAAGAGATAGTGGAGTCATTACGCAAATGCCTACATGCACACAATCAGGAACAAGAACGTATTCATGTATCGATTGTGGTATCGATATGGGACAAGAGACACTTCCTGCAAGTGGACACTTAAATATTATTTCTAATTTTGTAGCTGCAACATGTACAGAGGGTGGTTATACCGGCGATTGTTACTGTTCAAGATGCAATGAATTAGTGTCACAAGGAGTGCAGACAGAACCAATTGGACATGATTTCTCAAAAATCAAGTGGTCTAAACGATTACCTACATGTTCACAGGATGGAAGTGAGGAGACTAGAGAATGTTATCGATGTAATGCGACTACAGGTGGTGAAACTATTCCTAAAGTTGATCACAATTTCATCCGTAAGTATCGAGTTGAAGCAACTTGTTATTCAGAAGGATATACAGGTAATTTAATGTGTAGCATGTGCGACTTGAAAATAGAGGATGGACAAGTTATTCCTATGACTGACCATGAATTTGAAATGAAGGCAAAAGAAATTCCAGCTACATGTAATTCAAGACACGGTTATGGTCGAACAGCGATATATAAGTGCAAGTGGTGTAATTACATAACTGGAGGCGAAGAAATTCCGCCAACGGAACATACGCCAATTCCTTGTCCTGGTTTTGAAATAAACTGTGGAACAGAGATTGTACCATATATTTGTGCTTCATGTGGAGAGGGTTTATATGATGGACCACCTGAAGAGATAATCCCTCATACCCCAGAAGTATTTTATTTCTATGAACCTACATGTTCAGAGGATGGATATACAGGTGACATAAAATGTGCTGTATGCTGGAAGGATCTGGAGAAAGGAACTACGATTCCAATGTTAACGGATCATGCCTGGGAAGCAGTTCCAGAATGGAGAATGGTGGAAGCAACGTGTACTACTAATGGTTATGAGCAGGGATATAGATGCAAATACTGCTGGACATATAAACAGGATATGATTCCTGCAATAGGTCATAATTATATTAGAGTACTTGAATATCCTTCAACATGCTACGAAGGTGGAGCTTACGCTTATAAATGTATCAATTGTGGACATATAGAAGATTATGAATTCCTTGAGCCACTAGGACATGATATTGTACTGCTTCATTATGTTGAAGCAACTTGTGAAACAGATGGATATAGCGGTGATCCATATTGTCTTAGATGTCATGAAACATTGGATACAGGACATCGTGTACCTGCGGATAACCATCTATATACCTTTATTGATCCTGATCCAGAATCTACATGTTTAAATTCTAACACGGTCAAGAAATGTTTAAGATGTGGATTACGTGAGGGTGATACTATTGATAATCCTATACATAGTGAAGAAGTAGGAGTTGTAAAGGTACCTAGCACATGTACAGAAGAAGGAATAATAGAATATCGCTGTGCTGATTGTGGTACATTCCTTCGCGAGGATGTATTGCCAAAACAGGAACATATTACAATAGTATTAAATCGAGATGAACTGACATGTGATAAAGCTGGATATAGTGGCGATGTATATTGTGTTGCTTGTGAAGATATCATTGAATATGGACATGTCATTGAAGCAGGTGTGCATAATTATTCGGTTAAGATTTCTGATGGGATAGATCCAACATGTATAAGAAAAGGACAAGGAGCCGTCTATAAATGTAAATACTGTAATGAAACAACTGGTGGAGAAGAATTGGATTATGCAGAACATGAAGCAGATGAAGGAATAATCTGCCTGCAGCCTACATGCAGTACATACGGTATCATAAAATATAGATGTAAAAATTGTGAATCTGAATTATCCGATGAGAGCTTATATCCGTTAGGACATGATTATAGCGTTCTTGTAAGAGAAAGAATTGAACCAACATGTACGACGCTAGGCTATACGGAAATTAAACAATGCTCACGTTGTCAGGCACAAACAGGAGGTCAGGCAATTCCTGAATCAAGTCATATTGATGGAGATGAGCTTGCTGTAATTGATGCAACATGTACAACAGAAGGAATGAAATACATTTATTGTGCTGATTGCGGATGTTATATTCGTAGCGCTGCAATACCTGCTCTAGGGCATGATAAAGAGGTTATTAATATACCATCAACATGTACAACAACAGGTGTATCCGGCAAAGAGGTTTGTAAACGATGCCAACAAGTTCTTTTTGAAGGTACAATCGTTCCGATGGCAGATCATGCCTTTACTATCGAAGAAACTTCAGAAGTGCCATCAACTTGTTATGAACATGGACATTCGGCTATATATAAATGTGCAAACTGCGATGCGCGCTCTGGTGGAAATACATTGCCATATGCAGATCATATTACAGAGGAAAGCATTCTGATGAACCCAACATGCACAGATGCAGGTCTTCTGGCAACTGTTTGTATCAATTGCGGTATAACGGTTGGAGATGTATATCATATGGATCCATTAGGGCATGATCCATATCTAAATAATGCACAGGAAGCAACTTGTTCATCAGAAGGATATACAGGTGATATGACATGTAGTCGATGCAATATTGTATTAGAACAAGGAACTTCAACACCTGTTCTTGGACACACATTTACAATTAAAGTAGCGGATGAAGTAAGTCCAACATGTTCTACAACGGGTTTAACAGCTATATATAAATGTTCAAGTTGTGATGAAACAATAGGTGGAACTGTAATTCCAACTATAAGCCATACCGTTAAAACAGACGGTGGAACGGCTGCAACATGTACAGAACCTGGACTTACAGGTAAAAAGTATTGTTCTGTATGTGGTTATGTAATTACAGAAGGAAGAGAAACAAATCCGCTTGGACATAATTTCTCTGTATTGGTAATGGGAGGAGAACCACCAACATGCCGCTATGAAGGAAGAGAAGATTTATATAAGTGTTCACGATGTGATGAGACAATTGGTGGTGAAGCCATTCCGATTACAGATCATGAAGCCGATGTAATGAATCCAGCTATTTTTGGTTCAACATGTTCATTTACAGGACTCATTGCTTATTATTGTAAATACTGTAATACATGTATGTCTACAGAAGTAATTCCTAAGCTAGATCATATCGAAGATACAGATCATCCTGTGATTACGCCATCCACTTGTACAACACAAGGAAAAGAGGTTTATAAGTGTGTGGAATGCCGTACAATACTTAGAAGCGTAACACTTCCATTGGCAGACCATGAAGAAAATCCAACACCAGCAATAGATGAAGCTACATGTCTGGAAACGGGTACAATGACATATACATGTAAGCATTGTAATGAAGTGCTAAGAGAAGAAACAATTCCTTCATTAGGACATACATATCCAGATAACTTTACAACGGTAAGGGAAGCAACATATTTTGAAGAAGGATTGAAGGTTAAAAAATGTATTCGTTGTGAAACGGGCATAGAACAAGCTATTCCAAAACTTATTCCAGGAAATGGATGGCAAAAAGATAACAATGGTACATGGTATTACTTTGTGAATGGTAGTCCAGTAAATGGCTGGCAGAAGATTGGCAATGTATGGTATTACTTCCATGAAAACAAGATGCTGGCAAATACAGTTATGCAGATTGGCACTGATTATTATGGCTTTGATTCTAATGGAGCTATGGTAACAGGATGGAAACAATTTGGTGCCGACTGGTACTATTTTGAATCGAATGGAACAGCCGCAAGAAATAAATGGGTTGGAAACTACTACTTATATGACAATGGTGTCATGGCTACCAATGCATGGATTGGAAACTACTATGTAGGTGCGGATGGAGTATGGGTTCCAAATGCACAACGGTATACATGGATTTCAGAAGGAAGTTTATGGAAACTATATGACACAAAAGATTTAGTATATGTTACATCATCATGGGCTACTGTTTCCGGTAAACAATACTATTTTGATGCCTATGGAATTATGGTAACCAATGTCTATGAAGTTCCAGGTCAAGGTACTTTCTACTTTGGAAGTGATGGAGCTATGAAGACAGG
>JABUSD010000186.1 GCA_021442845.1 Holdemanella sp. | reverse complement strand
AAATATACTATTCTTATTATAATTCAAAATATTTAGAATTCAATTAATTATAAATCCAAAACAAAAAATGAGACTGAATCCTCAGTCTACAATAGAATATCGGGTTCTTTGTGGCATCGCTTTAACAATACCGTTGAACGGATGCTTATTTCGTGATAATTCATCATTAAATACATCCAATGCCCTATCGATTGTATTGCACTCATCAGAGATATGGGCAAGAATGACATATTTTGTTCTTTCTCCTATAAAAGAAAGCAGATATTTAGAAGCCAGTTCATTGCATAGATGACCAGAATCACCAAGAATACGCTGTTTTAGATACATCGGTCTTGAAGATGCCATCAGCATGCCAATATCATGGTTTGATTCCAGAATATAATAATTTGCATCCTTTAGATAGGCATGTTCATTGTTTGGAATATATCCCGTATCGGTAATATAAACGAGCTTATGCAAATCGTTATAGATGACAAATCCGATTGTATTGGGACTATCATGCGATAAGCGAATAACACGGATTGTAAAGGTACCGATAGTAAAGATAGTTCCCGGTGTGATTCTTCGATAATCTGCCAATTTAAAGGCATCCAGAGAACAGAAGGAATAGACAGGTAAATGGGCAAAGTGTTTCAATTGGGAAACATGATCCGTATGAGCATGCGTAATTAAAACACCCTGGATATCATTCACCTTTACATCTACATTTCTAAATTCATCCATTAAATACTTCTTTGTTGAACCACAATCAATCAGAATGGTTGTCTTTCCATCGCGGACTAAGCAGCTATTCCCTTTTGAACCGCTCGTAAGAAGATCAATGCGCATGAACATCATCTCCTGAATTTGCGACATTTGTAAATCTTGAAATCTCCTTTTCAAAAGCAAGTTTGAAAGTACCGATTCCACCATTTCTATGTTTTGCCAGGCTGACTTCAATCAGCTCTGTATCATCCTTTTCATCGTTTTCCTTGTCATAGTATTTTTCACGATATAGAAACATGACAATATCTGCATCCTGTTCGATTGATCCGGATTCTCTTAAATCTGATAGCTGTGGTCGATGATCATTTCGATCTTCCACCTTACGAGACAACTGGGATAAGGCAATCACAGGACATTCCAGTTCCTTTGCCAGAATCTTCAGATTACGAGAGATATCCGAAACCTCCTGCTGGCGCGAATCCGCTCTTGTTCCTGTAATCAGCTGCAGATAGTCGATAATGACAAGTGAGATAACTCCATATTCGTTTTTCAGTTTACGGCACTTTGAAAAAATCTGGCTTACTTTTATGCTGGATGTATCATCGATAAAGATCTTTCTTTCGGATAAACGCGTTCCTGCACTATGTAAACGGGACATTTCTTCACTGTTCAGTTTTCCATCACGAAGCTTGTTGGATACCACCTGGGATTCACAGCTTAAAAGACGCTTCATCAGCTGTTCCGATGGCATTTCCAGCGAGAACATAGCCACTGCACCTGGATTGCGCTTGGCGGCCTGATTCAGAATATTAAGGGCAAAGGCGGATTTACCAACGGCAGGACGTGCTGCTAAAATGATCAGATCCCCTTTCTGGAATCCGTTTGTCATCTTATCAAGCGTTACAAAGCCTGTGGAAATACCGGTAACCCCTTTTTTATTCTTCAGATTGTTGATTTCCTCAATCACTCTGGAAACGATCAGTTCACTGGATTCAAATTCTTCTCCACGGCGATGCCTTGTGACATCCATGATGGAACGTTCGGCTTCATCCAGTATGACATCGATATCTTCATTGGATTCATAGGCATTCTGACCAATGCGATCCGCTGTATAGATCAGCTGGCGCAGCTGTGCCTTGTTCTTGATTGTCTCAATATAGTTTTTGGTATTGGCAGAACTGATGGCACTATCCGCTAAACGGATAATATAATCCGTTCCCCCTGCGATATCCAATTCACTTTTATCATTTAATTTTGTAATCAGTGTATTCAAATCAATTAATTGACCAGATCCATTGATTTCCTGCATTGCCTGGAATATCTTCTGATGTCCAGGCAGATAGAATTCATCTTCACGTAAATCCATCTCCATGCATTCCTGCATAACCGATGGATAAATCAGTATGGATCCCAACAAGGATTGTTCGATTGGCTGACTATTTGGAAGTTCTCTAGCCATGTATCATCTATCCTTTCCCATGAACCAATACTGTAATATCTCCAATTACCTGTCCTCTATAAAGGTCAACCTTTACATGCGAGAATCCAAGGGAAGCCACTGGCTGTTCCATCATGATTTTTCTTCTTTCGACATTGATTCCCGCTTTGGCAAGCGCTTCGGCAATCTGTTTTGAAGAGATGCTTCCAAACACCTGTCCTTCCTTACCAGCATTCAGATAGAATTCAAATTTCATTTCCTTTAGTTTTGCAGCAATCGCTTCTGCCTGTCTTTTTAATTCTTCTTCCTGTAGACGGCGTTCCTCTAACTGGGCATCCAGAATCTTTACCGATCCTTTTGTATATGCAACAGCTAACTTATTCTTGATTAAGTAGTTACGAGCATATCCATCACTTACTTCTTTAATATCATCTTTCTTTCCGACATTTTTTACGTCCTTAAGCAAAATTACCTTCATCGTATACCTCCTTAATAATACCTAATAACTCATTTTCCACTTCTTGAACAGTGGTATTCTTTCTTTCAACAGCAGCTGCGGTAAAGTGTCCGCCACCCTGCATCTGTTCGATAATCTTCTGTACATTGATTGTTCCATCACTTCTTGCCGATACCGATACAACCTCTTTGTTTGGTGATGTATACGCAATTGTAAAGGAAGCTCGTATTCCTTTTACCAGCAGCAGTGAATCCGATACCTGAGAAATCAATGTTCGATCGGCATAATCATCCACACTGGCAACCATGAAATAATCATAGACAAGATGGGCACTGTTGAAAATTCTATTGCGCTTCTGAATGCGTCGATAATCTTCCTGCAATCCCTTTTCTGCCAGTTTGAAGTTTGCCCCCCATGTGCGAAGGGTAGAAGCAGCTTCAAAGGTACGTGCATCTGTATGCATCTTGAATCGATTGGTATCCACAAGGATTCCAAGATACATGATTGTTGCTTCCGCTTCAAAGATAGGAACGTGATTTGGTGTATTCTGCAGCATTTCCACAATCAGCTCACAGGTAGAACTTGCGGTACTTTCCACATATGTAAGCATTGGATTACGAACAAACTTTTCATTCTTGCGGTGGTGATCCACTACAACAATTCGACTACAATCGTTGGCAAAATCCTTTGCGCTACTGATATATGGAATTCCATGATCGACCATAATCAGAAGATCCTTTTCATAATCCATCTGTTCCTTAGCCAATTCTGGACTAATGAATACATGTCTTTCATCTAGAACCGTTTTATAATGATTCATAACATTTTGAAGCTGTTTATCACGACTGACACCTTCCAATACGATATAGGCATCTTTTCGCAATGCCGTTGCCCAGTTTGAAAGGCTTAAGGCCGCTCCCATACAGTCAAAATCCGAATGGGTGTGTCCGGCAATGAATACCTTGTTGCAGTTTATGATTGCTTCCTGAACTGATTGTGCCATAATACGTGCACGCACTTTTGAACGGGCAGAACCAAGTTCAGAATTACCACCGATAAACTGAACCGTACCACCAGCACCACGAATCGCTGCCTGATCACCACCACGATTCTGTGCCAATTCAATCAATTCATTAACCATATTATCTAGAATAGGAAACTCATTCGATCCATAGGCAAAGGCCATACTCAATGTGATATTGACATCCAGCTTTTGTGCCTTGTCCTTGATTTCCTGCAGAATTGTAAAGTTCTGGGAACGGATTTTCTTTAGAATGTCCATATTCAAAACCATAAGAAAACGATCTGAGCGCAAGCGACGTATCAAAATGCCATTCTCGGCAGCCCATGTCACGCAGGACGTTCTTAAATGCGTATTGATATTAGCGATAATCTCTTCATTTTCATAAGCCTGGTATTCCATATAGTTATCCAGTGTCATAATTCCAACAACGATTTCATTGTCTTCAAAAGTCTGTTTTAACTTATGCATCTCGGTAATATCTTTGACAAACAATAAGGATGCATCTTCCTTTTTTGTAATTTCATAAAAACAGCCTTTATATTCACCAACGATGACATCAACCTCGCCATCCAGTAAAGATCGTATATCTTCAATCCATGATGTCAGCTTCTGATTCAACAGATTGATTCCCTTTTCCGTAAACAGAGGGGATGTCCATGTCACCATATAGTTTTCATCATATGTAAGGATTCCCACACCACCTAAATTCAAGGCATCCTTGGCATCTTTTCCTAATATTCTTGAAATGTCAAACTCCGTTTGAATTCCTGAATGCTTAACTTCAAACCAGAAATTATAAAAGACAAAGGAAAACCCAGCCGTTGCCAGAAATGTTATCGCAAAAGCTGTCCAGTTTTTACTATAAGCTAAATATATCAGTGAGCCAATCATGATAAAAAATGGAACCATCCATCGTTTTCTCCATTTAATAAAATTCTTCATATTTACTCTCTCCTATTGCTCTCTTTTTCTTCTTAACTGTAAAAGACAGTCCAATTCTCCCATAATTAGATAAATCAGATTTATTCCAGGGATAAACACGCCCATAACAACAAATCGTGAAAGTTTGAAAAGACTATGCCGGGCACAGAAATCTGCAATATATAATACACCATAATACATAAGCAGAAAACAATCTAACACAAAAAGAATCTGCATAATATCCATAGCCCTTTCAGAATATTGTATCATATAAGGGCTGATAAAGAAAAATAGCCAGTAAGCAAGGGAAAGAATTCCCGCTTTAAAGGAAGGTGGTATATGATTCAATGGAGTGATTGGTGCAATTTCAATCTTTAAACGGATACAGATTAAAATGGATACCATATGAATGCATAAAGCCTGCAGCAATCCCATAAAGACAACATAAATGCTTAAAAATACTTTAAAGTTGATAAAAGGAATTAGATGATGAATCGATTCAAAATCGGCATTCAGATCCATTCCAAAAATTTTCGCCCATACCACGAGCGTTAAATAGTTTGAAATAATCGACAGAATCAGACAGATACTGAAATTTGTCATATTCTTCCATTTCTTCTGGATTCCAATTCCATAGACAAACCCCGTCACTAAAGAAGTCCAGCTATAAACCCAGGTTGTAAAGCCACCAAATAAAAATGACATGAAAGCCATAGCAACACATGCAATTGCTCCCATCTGGATGGTGGATGTGGCCGTATAGATTAAAATCGGAAATACAAAAACCCAGGATGCGGCTGTTTCAATTGTCAATGCTGTCTGCTGATTCAGTAATAGAAGGGCTCCATAAATGGCACATACCATAGCCCCTCGTGTTAATTGTTTTGTTGTTTTCATAAATCTATTCTATATTATATTCTTATAATGTCAAAATTTTAAAGCCTGATTCCCATCAGGCTCTCTATTTAAGATATTCAGAATCAATTTCTAGTACTATCCCTTTTTCCATTATAAGCAATACTATTGCGATAATCGTATCCTCCATCTTGTCAGATAATCGACCAGCTGACATGCATTCCCTTCTCTAAAAAATCCTTTCCTTAATAATACTCGTTCCTGTTAATGTTACATAAACTTCTTTCATGTTAAGCTGTTTCTTTTTATATTTCTATTAAAATACACAAGTTGACATTATTTATGCATGCATTTATAAAAATTAATAAATGATTGAAAAATAATCAATTTCAATTAGAATAGGTACTAGAAAAGGAGATTTCAAAATGGAACAAAAATTTTATATCTGTGAACACTGTGGAAATATCATTGCCATGGTAAAGAACAAAGGAGTCCCTGTAATGTGCTGTGGACAGAAAATGACTGAATTAGTACCAGGAACGACAGATGCAGCTGTTGAAAAACACGTTCCTTCATTCAAAGTAGAAGGAAATATGGTTTATGTCACTGTAGGTGAAGTAGAACATCCTATGACAGACGCTCACTTTATCGAATGGATTTCCATTCAGACAAAACAAGGGAATCAGCGTAAAGTATTGACTCCAGATATGGCTCCAAAAGCTTGCTTCGCGCTTTGCGAAGGTGATGAAGTGGAAGCTGTATATGCTTATTGCAACCTTCACGGTCTTTGGAAGAAGTAGAAATGATTTTGGTCATGGAAGAATCCATGACCTTTTTTATTATCTTAAATTAAGAAATTTATAGAAGATAGTGCAACAAATTTTGTGTAAATTCTAATTCTCGTAAATTGATTACTGTATTTATT
>JABUSD010000038.1 GCA_021442845.1 Holdemanella sp. | reverse complement strand
ATAAAAAAGGAACATATAATGTTCCCAAATTATGAAAAGAAATTCTTTATTCACGAATCTGATTTATATAATCATTACATACCAAATCCAAATAATATTCAATTGCATACGTATGAAATATTGATTTATAAGGCAATATAGGTTTCTTTGATACCCTAAAAATATGATTATAGATAGATAGGATTTTTTTATCATTTATCGTTGTAATTAAAGCCTTCTGACATATCTTATCTTCTATAACATCTTTAATTTCCAAAGCAAATCCACCAGATACCGATACAACAACTAACAAATCCTCCTCTAAGAGATTATTTAATAGTTTGTTCTTTGAAAATCCATGCCGAATGACACGAACCATCTTCCCGTTCATAATCATCATTTTCTGAAACTCTATGCATCTTGAACTATAAATATCTGAAATCAAAAATATAACACTCTTTGCATCCTTCATAAGGCTTGCTAATTTGTATTTCTCTCCGTTATAGCATTTAGTGCAATCCGCAAGCATCTCATTGATTAATTCAACAAGATATTCATCATAATTTTCTACATAAGGTGATTGCTTATAAAAACTATAATGTTGTTGTGAGCAGTTTTTCATCTCTCTAAAATTCTCGAATCCTATATTCTGACAGAATCTCCGTATTGATGCTCTTGTCACAAAACATTCTTCTGCCATATCAAATATATTCAACTCTTTTAATGAATTGATATGATTTAAAATATATTTCGCAATCACAACATTTGTAGAATCTTCTTCATCATTGTTTATGATATCTGTTAAAGAATTTACTAATCCAAATTCATTTACATTGTTCTTCATAAAATTCATTATACTATAAACCACAATTTTTCAATTTATTTTGTCAATCAAAATTCTTAATCTAATTCTTTTCCATTGGATTGGATACATTTCTGATACCAGTAGAAGGAATCCTTACGGATGCGTTCACACTGTTTTGGATCATCATCTGTTCTATCAATATAGACAAACCCATAGCGTTTTTTCACACCATTGCTTGTGGATAGTAAATCACAATAGCTCCATGGACAATATGCCAATACTTCTACCCCTTTATCGATGGCTCTTTCAACTGCCTGGATATTCTTCTTAAGGAAATCAATACGATATTCATCATGTACTTTTCTATCTTCTGTCAATATATCATAAGCACCCAATCCATTTTCAGTAATCATAAGTGGCTTATTATAACGGTTATACAAATCTCTTAACATGTATTCCATGCCTTGGGGATCGATTGCCCAATCCCAGTCTGTTGTATCCAGTTTAGGGTTTTTACACATTTCATAAAATCCAGGATGTGTTTCAAATCCAGAGATATCTCCTTTTTTGCCACTTCGATTCACACCAGACCATGCGATTTCTTTTTCATCTTCACCACACCATTTCGCACATTCAGATGCATAATTATTTAACGCCAGGAAATCATGGATAGCACGTGGATCGGCTATTAATTCCAGATCCCCTTCTTCCATAATAGGAGCTAATCCATGTTGTTCTAAATAGATATGGGCTGCTTTATTGTAGTACCCTTTAAAATAGACATCTGTATAATAGTCATTTCTTAATGCCTGGGCATTCTGCATTGCCATGACATCCAATGAGTTAGATGTCAATGGATAAATCGGAGAATAACCTAAAGCTGCTCCTACCATAGCCCCCGGTACATTTTCATGGATATAGATGGTTGCCAATGCATTGGCTAAATTCATATGATGATTAATCTGATAGCGTTTTTGATTATCTGATAATACTTCTTCAGGAATGTAACATTTCTGTGTCCAGTATTGTACGATAATCGACTGTTCATTGATTACTGTCCAGTATTTAATCTTATCCTTGAACTCATCCACAATTAATTTTGTGAATACCATAAAATCATCAACAACCTGACGATCTAGCCACCCGTTATACTTTTCACATAAAGCCCATGGTAAATCATAATGATATAAAGTAATGATTGGTTCAATGTCGTTTTTTACAAGTTCATCAATCAAATCTTTATAGAACTGCATTCCTTTTTCATTGACTTCTCCTACACCATCAGGAAGGACTCTTGACCATGCGATAGAGAATCGATATGCCTTAAATCCCATTTCTTTCATCAAGGCGACATCTTCTTTATAATGATGATACATGTCACTTGCGACTTCAGCTGTGGCAAAACCAAATTTTTCATAACTATCCTTATTGATGATATCCTGCTGGCTTGCCTTTTTTCCATCTTCATAGGCAGCTCCTTCTACCTGATATGCACTTGTAGATGCTCCCCATAAAAATCCTTCTGGAAAACTCATGATTTATCCTCCTTGTTCATTCTCATAAACCAAAAAGGAGGCAGATGCCTCCTGATTACTACTTATTTTTCTGCTTTTTTACCTAATACGAATGTTACAGCAAAGGCAATAACAGTCGCAACAACCATTACGAATAGTGAAATCCAAAGGTTTGTGAATCCACCACCCATTTCAGCAGGACGGATATAAGCAGCAAATGAAATGAATCCTGGAGTAGAGATTACATATTGTGTCATTCCTAATAAACCGCATAGGAATCCACCGATTCCACCACCGATCATAGCTCCGATTAATGGATATTTCTTAACGAATAAGACACCATATACACCTGGTTCAGTGATTCCACATAAGGCAGTAACACCAGCACCAACCGCAACAGATCTTTCTTCCACTTTCTTTGCGACTAATGCAGCAGCTAGACAAGCACCACCTACCGCAACGTTTGCAGGAGCCATACCTGCACAGATTAATGGGTCAGATCCAACTTCTGCAAGTAGTAAGAATACGATTGGATAGGTTGCGTTGTTCATTCCGAAGAATACCATCCAGCAAGTGAATGCACCGATGATTGCGGTTGCTCCTGCAGGGAATGCACGATAGATAGCTAATACACCATTTGCTAACCAAGTTCCACAAGTATTTCCAATAGGTCCTAAGAACAATAATGTTACTGGTACAGTAATCAGCATTGTGATTAATGGTACAAAGATTGTTCTTAGATAAACTGGCATATTCTTCTGTAAGAATTTATAGATAACAGACATGAATAATGTTCCTAAAATGATTGGGAAGATGTTTGCGTTATATCCAATTGTCTGAATAGGAAGTCCTAGGAATGTTAATCCATCATATCCATTGATTGTCCAGAATAATAAGACAGCCCCTAAGAATGCTCCTAAATATCCATTTGATTTTAAACGGTTTGCACAGCTAAATCCAATAAATACAGGTAAGAAGTAGAATGTTGCCTGATTCAATGCATAGAATACCATGTAAACACCAGAATCACTTGATACTCCAGCAAATGTAGTCAATAAAGTTAATACAGCTCCTGTCAAACCTCCTGCAACTAATACAGGGATAACCGGTGAGAATGTACCACCGATGAATGAGAATACAGTATCAAGGATTCCGTGTTTTTCCTGTGTATCTTCTTTTAATGCTTCTGCATCTTCAACGCTTCCACCTGCTTTGATATCATATTTGATAACTTCCTCATATAAACTTGGAACATCCTGTCCGATTACAAACTGGTGTTCTCCACCTTGAACAACTAGATTTAATACACCTGGGATTTCCTTTACCTTTGTACTATCAATCTTAGATGCATCAACAAGGTTTAGACGTAATCTTGTCATACAATGAGAAACATTCGCAATATTTTTTTCTCCACCTGCTACTTCTACAATAGCTTTTGCCATTGCCTTATAATCTTTTTTTGCCATAATAATACTCTCTCCTCTTTTATTATTTCTTAGCGAATAAGCGCCATTCTTCCATGTCTTTTCCCCAGTTCTGTCCGTTTGATTTGATCAGATTGGAATACCAGTAGAATGAATCCTTCTTATAGCGCTTCAAATCTCTTAACTCTTCATCTGTTGTATTTACAAATACAATTCCATATCGTTTTGCCATACCATTTCCAGTGCTTAACAAGTCTGTGAAACTCCAGAAGTTGAATCCAAATACATCAACACCATCCTGAATAGCCAATCCGATATTGTATGCATACTCTCTTAGATAGTCGATTCGATAATTGTCATGAATCTTTCCATCTTCACCCAAATCTTCATGAGCACCATAACCAGCCTCTGTAATAACCATTGGCAAGTGGTAATGATCCCATAGATAACGCAATGAATATCGCATGCTGACAGGGTCAATATGCCAATCCCAATCTGTTACTTCAACAAATGGATTTCTTCCAAGCGCATATTCACCGGCTAAGTTAGGATATGTGAAATCCCCTTTGATTCCTGATTTATTTAGTCCAATTGCCTGTGTATATGTATCATCTGGTGCCGATCCCATATCACTTCTGTAGCAGTTTACTGCGATGAAATCAATTTTAGCCTGCGCGATAATTTCCATGTCGCCTTCCTGAATCTGTGGATCAATATTGTTTTCTTTCCAGTAATTCTTTACAAATGTTGAATATTCTCTATATACATATAGATCGTCCCAGATTTTCTGTGTCAATTCTTCTGCGTTCATCGCTCCAATCTGGTCTTCTGGTCTAGCACTTGCTGGATAAATTGGTACATATCCTGGAACAGGACCAATCTTTCCACCTTCAACCATTTCATGACATGCGATAACTGCTTTGGCATGGCACAAATTCATAATGTGGTTGACCTGCCATTTCTGTTCAAACCAGTTGTCGCATCCTTTAGATACACCTAACCAGTCTCCATACACAATCTGCATGTTCTGTTCGTTAATCGATAGCCAGTATTTAACACGATCTCCAAAGTTTTCAAAACATACTTTACTGTAGTATTCAAATTCTTCAATAATTGCTCTATTTCTCCATCCACCATACTGTTCATCTACCCAGCAAGGCATATCATAGTGATATAGAGTTACAATTGGTTCAATACCTGCTTCAACTAATGCATTGATTAATCCGTTATAGAACGCGATTCCTTCCGGGTTTACCTTTCGATCACTAGCCGGAATGATTCTTGACCAGCTTAATGAAAAACGGTAGCTTTTGAATCCACATTCCTTCATCAGTGCAACATCTTCCAAATAGTGATGATAGTGGTCAGAAGCAATTGAGTTATCTGTATAAGGTTTCTTTGTCTGAGAATTCAAGTCAATAATCGCCTGTGTTCTTCCACCTTCTAAAGTTGCTCCTTCAACCTGCCATGCAGCACTACTTGCTCCCCAAAGGAATCCTTCAGGAAAGATAGGATGTGTCTTGTGTTTCATAACTTTTCCTCCTTCTAAATATGTAAATGCTTACATTTTTATGATAATTAAAATAAATATCGCTTGCGTTTCAATTTTTGATACCAAGAGATTATAATATCGGTATGGAAAAGGTTTACACATTAAAAAGATTTGATTTCTACAATCAGCTATTACAGATTATTAACGATGGCGATAATACAAATGACATAAATAAGGTAATTGCCTTATATCTATTAGAAAACATCAACAATCTGAATAATCTTACAATCTATGATGTTGCGGAAGATTGCTACTGTTCAAGAAGTTCTGTCCATCGTTTTCTAAAACAGATTGGTTTTGATCAGTTTTCAACATTATCCGATTATGTAAAGGATGGAAATCTTCATTACCATGCCTATTATGATTATGTAAACAGAGATAATTTTGAAGAATATGTAAAATCGATGACAATAAGCATGATGAATGACATATCAAAAGTCAGTAATAATGAATATATCAATAAACTCGTAGATATGATTCATGATTA
The DNA here is from genome assembly GCA_021442845.1 of Holdemanella sp. Classification (GTDB taxonomy): domain Bacteria; phylum Bacillota_I; class Bacilli_A; order Erysipelotrichales; family Erysipelotrichaceae; genus Floccifex. The sequence continues at coordinate 586 of JABUSD010000038.1, read as the reverse complement.
CAAGAATGTTTATATTATTACTGCGGATACATCTTCAAGTGCTGCTAAACAGTTTCAGGAAGAAATGATTGCTACGGGAAAGATCATCTATGTCTATACAAGTTCAAATACATCCATTGAATCTATATCCAGCCTGACAAAAGAGGATTTGGTTATTGTCTGCTCTATTACGGGAAACTATGCGATTGCCTGTCTTGATGATATTCGTGAAATTAACGCTACAAAAGTATTGGTTACATTGAATCATTTTGATGTCTTTAGAGGCGTGTTTGATGAAGTATTCTATATGGGTAAGGAACAATATAGACGAACACATGTATCCTATGGACAACGTGGTGTCTATACAAAGTATGGATTGACATTCTTCTTTGATATCATCTATCACAAATATGCAATGAAATACCTAAAAAAATAATCAGTTGAAAAACTGATTTTTTATATTAAGTTAAGATTTACCTTATTTTATATTAATATTCATCCTCTATACTAAAACCATCAAAAAAAAAGAGGAAAAGAATTATGAAGACATTTGAATTGAATGAATTAAAAACAAACGCAAAGAAAGGTTTGAAAGCCAATTACTGGA
>JABUSD010000057.1 GCA_021442845.1 Holdemanella sp. | reverse complement strand
CCATATTTTCTAATTCTTTTTTTAGTTCATTATCTGCAAAAATATTTTTAACTCCAGTTTGTGCATTATCAAAGTTCCCTTCAATACCTACAACTTTAACATTATTACCTTTTTGGCTTATCATTTGCTTACGTTGTATTTCACTAACTCCATTTTGTGGATAGTAAACTACAACCTTAAAGCCTGGAACATCACTAAAGCCTTCTAATGCTGCCTTTCCAGTATCTCCTGAAGTAGCAGTTAATATTACAATTTCATTTTCTATATTTAGTTCTTCTTTAGCCTTTTTCATTATTTGTGGTAAGAATAATAATGCTGCATCCTTAAATGCTGATGTTGGTCCATGATATAACTCTAAGAAGTTCTTTTCTTCTTTAACCTCAAATCTACCTTTATATGCTGCATCAATTGCTTCCTTTAATTTTTCTTCTGATATATCATCAAAAAATTCCTTAATAATGTTAAAAGCTAAAGCCTCATATGATAAATTTGTATTTCCCTTTAATTTATCAAATATTTTCGGAAATGCTTCTGGTACATATAGTCCTCCATCTGCTGCTAATCCTTTAACTATAGCTTCAGATGCAGTAACCTTGCCCCCTTGACCACGTGTACTTATAAAATTCAATTCCTATCCCCCCAAGTCTTAAATAAAGTGAAACTAACTAATATTTTTCATTCGGAATTAGAGTAATTATTTTCTTAATTAAACATATTTTACCATACGCACCTACAAAGTACAATTTTTTAATACATAAGAAGTATAATTTAACAAAAAAGAAAAGACCATAAATTTACAAATAATAAATCTATAATCTTTCCTATTATCTTTAAAATATTAAATTCCTAATAATTGATTTATCATAGCAGCATCATATTTAGGATCTATCACTGACCATGGTATAACTTCATCACCATTTTCTAATAAAATTATTGTAATATCATTTGCGACAGCATTTATTGTTACAAAATTTGTAGGTATTGAGGAAGAATAGCGAAACGAGAAAGGAAAGATAATATGAGTTTTCCAAAAGGCTTTTTATGGGGTGGAGCTGTTGCTGCCACTCAATGTGAAGGGGCATGGAACGAGGATGGAAAAAAAGCGTCTATAATGGATCATGTAACAAATGGGGATATCAATCATCCTAGACTAATCACAAAAGAAATAGAGGATAATTATTTTTATCCAAACCATTATGGATGCAAAGAATATAAATTCTATGAAGAAGACATAAAACTCTATGCCGAAATGGGATTTAAGACATATCGTATGTCCATTAATTGGTCAAGAATCTTTCCAAACGGGGATGATGAAGAGCCAAATCAAAAAGGATTGGATTACTACAAGCGCTTCTTTACTTTATGTAGACAATACAACATCGAACCTACTGTTACGATGACACATTATGACATGCCTTGGAATTTATCTGAAAAATATGGCGGATTTGCGAATAAGAAGGTTATTGGCTTCTTTGTGAAATACGCAACTACTATAATGAAAGAATATAAAGGATTGGTTAAAAGATGGCTTACTTTCAATGAGTTGAATTTTGCGACAGTCAGTTATGGAGAGTTTGTCATTAGTGGTATATATCCAGAATGTGGATACGTTAATATGGATAATCCGAATTCTACTTTAGAAGAGAAGAATAAGCGCTTCCAGGCATTGCATAATGAACTCGTTGCGAGTGCTAAAGTTGTTCAGATTGCACATGAGATTGATCCAGAAATGCAAGTTGGGTGCATGATGTGTGGATTTGCTTACTATCCGCTAACAAGCAAACCGGAAGATATATTCGCTGCACAGAAGGATATGGAAATATGGGATTATTATTGCCTTGATACAATGTGTAAAGGAAAATATCCATATTGGGCAAAACGATTCTGGAAGGATAATAACATTCATATTGATATAACAGAAGATGAATTAAATGATCTGTCAAAAGGTACGGTAGATTTCATTAGCTTTAGTTATTATCGTAGTGATTGCTCATCAAATGACGCTTCTTTGAAACAGCAGGGGACGGATTTTGGTATTCGCAATCCAATGTTAAAGACAACAGAATGGGGATGGAGCATTGATCCATTAGGGTTAAGATGGTTGTTAAATGAATTCTATGCAAGATATGAAAAACCATTAATGATTGTTGAGAACGGTTTAGGAGCTTATGATACATTGGAGAATGGATATGTTCATGATGCGTATCGTATTGAATTTATGAAAAATCATATTAAGGCAATGTCTGATGCGATTGATGATGGTGTTGATTTGATTGGATATACATGCTGGTGTGCTATTGACATTGTTAGTGCAGGAACAGGCGAAATGAAAAAGAGATATGGACTAATCTATGTAGATGCTGATGATTTAGGGAATGGTTCTTATAAACGTTATAAAAAGGATTCCTTCTACTGGTATCAAAAAGTGATTCAATCCAATGGAAAAGATTTAGATTAAAAAGGTCAATATTATGGCCTTTTTTTGTACAATATAGATATGAATATAAAAATGATTGTGATGGATTTAGATGGTACTTTATTGGATTCCAACAAAGAAATCCTAAAAGAAACAGAAGATATATTGAAGAAACTTCAAAATCAGGGTGTTATCCTCGTTCTTGCTTCTGGTCGTATAAAGCCCAGAATGGAAAGATATTATAAACAATTAGAAATAGATACACATAACGGTTATCTAATTGAAGCGAATGGAAGTGCTTTATATAGTTTTAAAGAGAATAAAAGAACAATCTATCAATCTTTAAATAAGGATAATATAAAAGAGATCCTTCGTTTTATTGAATCAAAATATCCAGAAAAAACTTTATCCATTCTGGCGATGCATCATGTCTATGTAAGAGTAAAGGATGAAAATCGTCTAAAGAAATTGTATGGAAATAGAATATTAACACCTTTTTCTTCCTTTGATGAATTGGATGATATCTATTTTAAGGTCAATATTTTTGGAAATGAAAGAATCGATAAAATCAAGGAAGATATTATATGTACATTTTCTAATAAATATTGGGCAGGAAAAACCTCCCCATATACTATCGAAATCGTATTAAATGGAGTATCTAAAGGAAATGTTGTGGAAGAACTAATGAAATCATTCCATCTAAAAAAAGAAGAAGTGGTTATTTTTGGAGATGGAGAAAACGATATTTCCATGATGGAAAAAGGAACAGGCGTCTGTATGGCAAACGCTTTAGAGAGTGTAAAAAAACGAGTAAGCTTTCATACTTTGAGTAATGACGAAAATGGAATCGTTTACATGTTAAAAAAATGGGTTGAATGAAAATATGTTTAAAGAACGGTTGAATTCCTAATTTATTTTTGATAATATACCCCCGTAGTGCAGAATACTGCCATGGAGGTCTTACTTATGGTCTTAAGTAGATTAACTACAATTGAAATGGATAACGACTGTTTTAAGTGTGCTTTTTAAAAGTACGCTTTTTTTCGTTTTAGAAAGGAAACTATATGGAAACAAAAGTATTAATTGTGATGGGATCTCGTTCTGATTTGCCAAGCATGGAAGGATGTATGGCTCAATTAAAGGAATTTGGTGTAGGGTATGAGGTGCGAGTGTTAAGTGCACATAGAACACCAGAAGCAGTTCTTGAATTAAGTCGTACAGCTGTAGATAGAGGAATCGAAGTAATTATTGCTGCTGCTGGAGGGGCTGCTCATCTAGCTGGTGTAATCGCAAGCAGTACACCTTTGCCTGTTATTGGAATTCCAATTCAGACATCAGCTTTAGGCGGTATGGATTCCTTGTTGTCAACTGTACAGATGCCAGGTGGTGTCCCTGTGGCAACGGTTGCGATTGGTAAAGCAGGTGCAAAGAATGCAGCCATCCTAGCTTGTCAGATGATGGGGTTAAAGGATAAGGATTTACAGGATAAAATTGTAGCCTTTAAAAAGGCGCAGGCAGAAAAAGTATTAGCGGATTCGTATCTAGAATAGGAGAAATGCATGAATACGAGAATTTTTGTTCAGAAAAAAGAACAGTTTCAAGTAGAAAGTGAATCTTTGACAAAGGAACTAAAGGATTCATTAGCGCTTGATGATTCATTTGTATGTACACAATACAATATCTATGACATTTTCAATGCAGATGATAAAGATATTGAATTATTAAAGGAAAATGTTTGTTCCGAAGTTGTAACAGATAATGTTTATGACACAGTGGATTTAACTGGAAAGAAATATCTTGCCTATGAATATTTACCTGGACAGTATGACCAGAGAGCGGATAGTGCCATGCAGTGCCTAATGCTTCTAAATAATAAGCAGACGGTAGAAATTCATTCTGGAACATTGCTTGTATTTGCAGGAAATGTCAAAGATGAAGATGTAGAAAAGATTACTCATTATATCGTTAACCCTGTCGAGGCAAGAGTAAAGGATCTAAGTATTCTTGATAATGATCAGGATGTTGAAGTAATACCCGTTCCTGTATTAGAAGGATTTACAACAAAAACAAGTGAAGAACTATCAGAAATGAGAGAAAATCTTGGACTTGCGATGTCACAGATGGATATTGAATTTGTTCAGGATTATTTCAAGAATGAAGAAAAAAGAGATTGTACGATGACAGAACTACGTGTATTGGATACATATTGGTCAGACCACTGTCGTCATACTACATTTGAAACAGTGATTGATTCTGTCGATTTCAAGTTGGAAACATTACAGGAACAGTTACAGAAATCTTATGAAAGATATTTAAAATTAAGAGAAGAAGTTCATGGAAATCGTAAGGAACAGACATTGATGGATATGGCTACCATTGCGGGTAAATATCTAAGAAAGAATGGAAAACTGGAAGATTTAGAAGTATCCGATGAAATCAATGCATGTTCGATTGAAGTAAAAGTGGATGTCAATGGAGAAGATGAAGACTGGTTGTTGATGTTTAAAAATGAAACACACAATCACCCAACTGAAATCGAACCATTTGGTGGTGCAAGTACATGCATCGGTGGAGCGATTCGTGATCCACTATCAGGAAGAAGTTATGTATATCAGGCTATGCGTATTACCGGAGCTGGAGATATCACAAAACCAATTTCGGAAACACTAGAGCATAAGTTACCACAGTCAAAGATTTCTAAGAAGGCAGCCCAAGGGTATTCTTCATATGGAAATCAGATTGGTCTGGCAACAACGTTTGTAGATGAAGTATTTGACGATGGATTTGTCGCAAAGCGTATGGAAGTTGGTGCCGTTGTAGGTGCTGCACCAAAATCTCATGTAAAGCGTGAACAGCCAGAACCAGGCGATATCATTGTATTATTCGGTGGTGCAACAGGACGTGATGGAATCGGTGGTGCAACTGGATCAAGTAAGGAACACAATGATACTTCGCTTGAGAAATGTTCATCGGAAGTACAGAAGGGAAATGCCTTGATTGAAAGAAAGCTTCAAAGATTATTCCGAAATCCAGAATGTACAAAGCTGATTAAAAAAGGAAATGACTTTGGTGCTGGAGGAGTATCTGTTGCAGTTGGTGAACTTGCAGATGGATTGGATATCAATCTGGATGCAGTACCTGTTAAATATCAGGGATTAGATGGAACCGAACTAGCTATTTCGGAATCACAGGAAAGAATGGCTTGTGTAATTGAAGCAAAAGATTTTGAAACATTTAAAGCGATTGCCAATACTGAAAATCTGGATGTGATTAAAGTTGCAGATGTAACAGATACAAATCGTCTAGTCATGCACTTTAGAGGAAGAACAATTGTAGATATGTCACGTGACTTCCTGAATACAAATGGGGTTAGACAACATCAGAAAGTGGATGTTACAGAAAGCGAATATGATGAAAAGCCATTTGAAGCAAAATCATCAACTTTAACGGAAGCATTGCAGGAAGACAATGTCGCTTCACAAATTGGTTTAGCCGAAATGTTTGATGCCTCTATTGGTAAATCAACGGTATTGATGCCATTTGGTGGATTCTATCAATTAACACCAGAAGAAGGCTCTGTTCAGAAACTTCCTGTTTTAGGATGGACAGACACTTGTTCTGTTATGACATATGGATATGATCCAAAACTTGCGAAGTATTCTCCATACTTAGGTGCCAGCTATTCAGTGGTAGAAGCTTTGACAAGAATAACAGCATTAGGAGCGGATTATAAGACTTGCCGTTTATCAAATCAGGAATATTTTGAAAGACTTGGAAAAGATGAGGTTAAATGGGGACGTCCATTTGAAGCACTTCTTGGATTGATTGATGCTCAACTTGCCTTTGAAACACCTAGTATTGGTGGTAAGGATAGTATGTCAGGAACATTCAAGGATATTCATGTTCCACCAACTTTAATTTCATTTGCCATAATAATG
>JABUSD010000115.1 GCA_021442845.1 Holdemanella sp. | reverse complement strand
TCTTTTCTTCCCTTTTTAAATCGATATAAGAAATCATTTCCAATAGGAATAAGATATTTTCTTCATAGAATGGAACATCTTCCATAGGTGGAAGTCCATCATATAGATCATGAAGGATATCCTGGCATCGCTGTTCATCTTCGGTATAGTGATACAGTTTGGCAAGTTCAATCGATATCTCATAGCTATCCACCTTACGTAAAAACATGCGGAATTGTGAGATTGCTTCTTTTAACTGATTGGCATTCACATAATAATATCCCTTCATATAATGGATAAAATGTTTATGAACATCAGGAATAATCGTTTCCATATCTTCAATCAAATCCAAACGATTTAAATCGGATACGATACCGCTTAAACTATACATTGTTCTTTCATCACATTGATGTAAAACTTTTGCCAGATAATGGATACCCGTTTCTTTATCACCCATCATATAGTAGCTGATACCACCAAAGAGATAGGCTGGAAAAGAATTTTGATCTTCCATAAGAACATCTTCATAATATTGAATGGCTTCTTTATAATTGCCTAATTTAAAATTACAGAATCCGCCTAATTCAAACAAACGGATATAATTGGGATTATCCTGTACCAGATCGCATTTTTCAATATATTCTAAAACAATATCATAGCGTTCTAATCCAAAATAGGCATCAGCTAAGCGTTCATATACTTCATTGGATTCCAATCCGGATTCAAGTGCCTGGTTCAATAGTTTTATGACTTTATTATATTCATGATTAAAAATGTAATAATCAGAAAGTGCCAGGTAGTAGAAATCAGTTTTTCCATATAAAGAATGATAGTCTTCAATGAGTGAAAATGCTTCTTTTAGATTGCGATTCTCCAGATTCTCTATAATACGTTCTTCCTTTAAATATCTGTCCATAAAAGTCTCCATAAGAATCATATCATAAAAGAACAATCGGGTATAATAAAAAGACTTGTTTCCAAGTCTTTCTATACGTTAATATCGAACTTCCTTAATCATCAACTCATCGCCTCGAATGCATTCTAAATCCGTGCATTGGCATTCCGGACAATGGGTCCCATTCATATGATGATGATCCTCATCTATAGGTGAAAATACATTGCCACATTCCTTACAGAAATACTCTGTAGGTACACGCTCCACTAAAAGTTCAGAACCTTCTAAACGTGTTCCTTTACAGACATCCGGATAATACATTTTTAAATATCTTGGAATGACACCGGTATGATCCCCTACGACAAGTACAAGAAATTCTACATGATCGATTTGATTCTCTTCAAGGAAGGAATGTGTCGTACTTACAACTCCTTGTACAACTGATAATTCATGCATATTGTCTAATCCTTTTTCAAATAATCCTGTACGCCTTTAGAAACGATGCGGATACCACGTTTCACAATGTTCTTTCCAACTCTTCCATACCAGTGAGCCATATCGTTGGCAAATTGGGTATCATCCACACGTTCCAGGTGGATCGCATCAAATGAGCACTTGTGTACACAGACACCACATCCAATGCATTTATCCATATCGACTACGGAACGACCACAGTGTAGACAGCGTTTTGCTTCTTTTACAATCTGTTCTTCTGTCAAACCTTTTCGTAAGTCATTGAATGTCTGAATCGCCTTGGCATGATCTACATCTGGAGCAAACTGTCTAGGTGTTGTATCAATGCTGTTGATAGATAAGCGGATATCGCTTGTCTTCATCGCTTTGTATTGGGCATTACGTCCATCTGTCAGGTGCAATCCTCGCACATAGCGTTCAATTGAGATTGCCCCCTGTCTTCCAGCAGCAATGGCATCAATGGCAAAACGCGGTCCTGTGACAACATCTCCACCAGCAAATACATCTTCTTCCCCTGTCTGGTATGAATATTGCTGTACTTCGACACGTCTTCCACTATCAATCTGAATCTTTGTATTGTCTAGTAATGATCCCCATTCAATTCTTTGTCCGATTGCAAGGATAATCATAGTCGCTTCAACATCTTCAGTTACCGATTCATCATAGGCAGGATTGAATCGGCCCTTCTCATCGCGTACTGATAGGCACTGTTTAAATGTGATGCCTGTGGCAATTCCATCTTTGGCATGGATTTCTTTTGGTCCCCATCCATTGTGGATAGTAACGCCTTCCTGTTTTGCTTCAATCTGTTCATCCTTTGCCGCCGGCATTTCTTCTGGGTTTTCCAGACAGTATAGATCAACCGAAGAGGCGCCGGCACGAATAGCTGCACGAGCAACGTCAATGGCTACATTTCCACCACCGACAACAATAACTTTACCTTTTGTCTGGATATCTTCTTTCTTATTGGCTTTCATCAGGTAAGTAACACCGTTATATACATTGGAACAGTCTTCATTTTCAATATTCAAGGAAGAACCTGCCTGTGCACCAATGGCAAGATAGAATGCCTTATAGCCTTGTTGTCTTAACTGGGCAATTGTGACATCCTTACCAACTTCAACGCCGCATTCAAAATGAACACCTAGTTCTTTGATAACGGAAATTTCGGATTCAATCACATCTTTTTCAAGTCTGAATTCTGGAATACCATATGTAAGCATTCCACCTGGCTTTTCATTCTTGTCAAATACGGTTACATCCATTCCAGCAATTGCCAGATAATAAGCAGCACTTAGACCAGCTGGTCCTGCTCCAATGATGGCCACCTTTGTTCCTACATACTTATCATATGTCTTCTTCTTTTCTGGAATATAGCGTCCACCTTCTTCCAGTTCTTTATCCGCGATAAACATCTTGATGGCATCAATTGCCAAAGATTGATCCAATGTATTACGTGTACAGTATGTTTCACATGGGTGTGGACATACACGACCACAGATAGCTGGGAATGGGTTTGTTTCCTTAATCAATTTCAAAGCTTCCATATAACGTCCTTCGCTGGCCTTTTTGATATATCCCTGTACCGATACATAGGCAGGACAGGAAACCTTACATGGTGCGGTTCCATCCTTTGCGGATAATTTACGTTCATTGATAAAGTTTTCATGATTATCTTTCTTGTTGTAGATTGTATCTTTTGCTTTACGATATTCATAAATCTGATCTTTATCACATCCGCTGAAATTAGAACCTAGATAGACGGCATTCATTGTACATACTTCAACACAGTCTCCACAGGCAACGCACTTATCTTCATTGATCTTTGCTCTGAAGTTAGAGTGAGACATCGGATTGGCATCCACTCGATTGATAGTACGAAGGCCTGAACAAGAGCATCCACAACAGTTACAGATAAACGTTGTATAATCTTTTCCTTCTACCTGGAAGGCACAGTGTACTAGACCGCTCTTTTCTACATATTCTAGACGGTCCATGATTTCTTCCTTTGTCAGATAATGTCCACGTCCTGTACGTACATAGTAATCCGCTGTTTCATCAAACTGCATGCATGTTCCTTCAATCGGATGTTCACACCCTTTTCCAACAAGTTTTGCTGCAGTACGGCATGCACAATCAGCAACGGAATATCTTTGGGCATTGTTGATAAATGTCTTCACATCTTCAAATGAATAGACTTTCTGCTGCGCATTGATTTCCTTCATGATTGGCGTAACTTTCATTAGTCCTCCACCTTGTACATCAACGCTTCTTAAAAGCATAGCCAAATCATCGATTGCTCGTCTGAATTCTCTAGCGATATCGGGATTTTTAATTGTTTCTGGATCTGTCATTACATATTCATAGAATCCAGGAATGAATGGTGGTACATTATAAAACTTCTTACCATTCTTTGTCACTCTTTCAAACAGCAAGCCCTTCTGTGCTAAATGCTCTAACATGGGTCTTACTTCTTCAACACTCATTTTGGCATCTTTCGCAACTTGTTCAACAGATGTTGGCTTATTTGAAATCTTACACGCTAATAAAGCTTCTTCTTCTGGAACCAGGATTTTAAACATGCATGTAAAGGCATTGTTCTCACCGATTGGTCCTAAGAATAATCCTCCAACCATTGACATATGTGTTGCATATTTTGCCCAACCACTTTTTGCCATAATTGTTCTCTCCTTTTTCTAGTTCTTACTTAATTTAATAATAAATTTAGTTTTAGGACATGTCAAGTTTTATAGACAATGCGTTGAATCCTGCATTCTGATTGTTTATAATCATTGTATGAGACCCAATTTAAAAGAGAAAATCATCTTAACGGCTATCCTTCTATTTATGAAAAACGGCTATGAAAATACCACAATGCGACAGATCGCAAAAGAATTGGATCTGGCCGTTGGAAATGTAAACTACTACTTTCCTAAGAAAGAGGAAATCGTTAAGGAATATCATAATAATGTCGTGGAATCCTTTTTAGAAAAAGTGATTGAGAAATCGTTCCATAAGAATCCATGGATTACATTCTTTGCCTGTGAATCAAGCTTTATGGCCTATATCGCGACCAATAGCTATGTAAAGGAATTGTATGCTTCCTTCACAAAAGTACCGGCTTTACGTGATTTCTATGTCCAGAGGCATATTGAACTGTTTAAATCCATCTTCTATGAACAACTTCCTGCCAATGATGAAAACATTCAAAAAGCGGTATTAGCTGGTAGTACATTGGAATTTGAAATGATTTCAAGATATGACTTTACGAATGAATCACTTGAAGAATTATTAATAAAAGTATTTAAAGTACAGTTACTATTTCTTAATCTGGATGTGGATGAATATAAAAATGAAATTGAAAAAGGCATAAAAGAAGGAAAGTCCTATTTAGAAACACTGAATGTTCCGATAAATGAAACAGTATTTCTTCGTTCATCAAAGTTTAATAAAGAATAAGATGGTAGTATAATACAGTATTGTGGAGTTTATCTATGAAAAAAATAATATTTTATATATTCATTATGGTACAGGTTCTAATCACTGGATTGTTCATGTCCATATTAGTGGATGTACTACCGAATCGATATCTAACATACATTGGATTATTCCTGCTTGTGTTAATCATTGTTCCTGCAATTGGAATGCTTAGAATTAATAATAAGATTGTAAAGATAATCGCCAGTGTTATAAGTATCTCTTTAAGCATTTCTATACTGTTTGGATATTACTACTTAAATAAAAGTGTACAGGCATTAATGACCATTACGGATGAATCCTATGAAACGGTTCCCGTTTCCCTTGTGGTATTAAATGATTCTGAATTGAAAGAGATTCAGGATACCGATCAAAAGCCAATTGGTATTTCTGAAGCAATACAGGTTGAAGATCAGGAATTATTAAAAGCGGAAATCAGCAAAAGAGCCAATCCCCAGTATACAAATTATGCCAGTGTACAGGAATTAATGGATAATTTATACAATAAGAATATACAAGGCATGCTGATCAATGAAGGATTTAGAAACATGTTTGAAGTATTAGATCCGGATTTTTCCAACAAGACCAGAGTTATCTATTCCTACAACATAAAAAAAGAGATCACCAATGAAACCGATGATACCTTTGTGATTACCGAAGATGCCTTTAATATCTTTGTATCCGGAATTGATACAAGAAATCATGATATGTCTGCATCCAATAGTGATGTCAATATGATTATTACAATCAATCCATTGACAAAGAAAATCTTATTGACAAGCATTCCACGTGACTATTATGTCAATTTGCATACATTCAAAAGCAAAGATAAGCTAACCCATACTGGCAGCTATGGAATCAATGAGTCCATCTTGACTTTACAGGATTTATTAAAGATCAATATTCCCTATTATATTCGTGTTAATTTTGATTCTACGATACAGATTATCGATACCTTAGGGGGTGTTGATATCTATTCGGATACAACCCTTGATAGAGGTACCCTTGTGATTCATGAAGGTATGAACCATATGAATGGAGAAATGGCTCTATCCTATGCCAGAGAAAGATATGCCTATGAAGGTGGAGACCGTCATAGAGTGGAAAACCAGCAGGATATCGTTCGTGCTGTCATTGATAAACTGATCAGTCCTGCTGTGATTACAAACTATTCCTCGTTACTGGATGTCATTGTACCGGCTGTACAGACCAACATCTCCTATTCCGATATCCTTGCCTTAATTTCGATGCAGCTAAATGATATGAGTGCATGGGATATCCAGACTCAGTCACTGACTGGATATGATGATACATCCATAGAATGTTACTCACTGCCTGGTACTGAACTCTATGTTATGGTGCCTGATTTCAACTCGATTGAAACATGTAAAAACAAGATCAATGCATGTATGCAAAAACCGCAGACACAAACAAATGGCGAAGAATAACCTTCGCCATTTATTTTCATTATTTCGTGCTTAATCTTTTGATTAAGCAACAGATTGTACATATTCAATATCCAACCCTGTGATTTTGCTTATCTCTTCACAGGTTG
>JABUSD010000246.1 GCA_021442845.1 Holdemanella sp. | reverse complement strand
TAATAGAACCAAAGCACTACAATGCCGTAGGTAAAGTTATGGGAGGTGTCATGTTTACCTTAGCTGATTTTGCCTTTGCGGTATTAGCAAATCATAAAATGGAAAATCCATGTGTATCACAGACATCAACCATTACTTTTCTAGGAGGAGTAAAAGGAAAAAAGGTAATCGCAAAAGCACATTATATCAAGAATGGAAGAAGTGTAGCGGTAGCTAGTATTGATGTTACAGATGAATTGAATACACAGGTTGCAACAGTCATTATAAGTGGACAGAAGTTAGGGAAATAGTATGAGTATAAGAGATAAGATGATTCCTCAATTTGAAAGAATTGAAGGAGGGTTACGAACAACGGTATCCAAAGCCGATGTAGGGGAAGGAACCGGAAATTTCATGAAGAATGGTGGGGATAATATGGCATGGGCGGACATGTTCTATCCTGATCCATCCATTCCAGAAAGTGTTATGAAAGCAACTTTAGAAGCTATTCAGTCAGGCTTTACATCCCACTATACAATGCCAATCGGTATGCTGGAATTAAGAGAAGAAATAGCCAAGCATGTTAATAAAAGAACAGGATTATCAATCGATCCAAGTCGAAATGTTGTCGTAACACCAGGAAGTGATTCCGGATTGATGTTTGCGATGATGCCATTCATTTCCCAAAAAGATGAAATCCTGATTCCGGATCCATGTTATCCAAGCAATTATTTAAATGGGACTTTATTGGGAGGGGTTAGTATACCTGTTCCAACCTATCCAGAGGACAATTATCAGATCCGCATGGAAGAAATGGAAAAAAGGGTAACACCAAGAACAAAGATGGTTTTATTAACGCATCCAAATAATCCAACGACAACTGTCTATCGCAAAGAGAATCTGATTGAATTATCAAAGTTCATCATCAAACATGATTTAGTCTTAGTCTGTGATCAGGCTTTTGAAGATCATATCTTTGATGGTATTGAATATGTTGCTCCATGTACACTTGAAGGTATGTGGGAAAGAACCGTTACAGTCTGCTCTTTATCAAAGGGATATGGATTGAGTGGATATCGAATTGGATATGTCTATGCCTGTGAAGATATTATGGATGCGATGTATGGAACATGTGTCAATATATGTGGTGCTCCATGTACATCCTCTACATTTGGTGCTATTGCCGCATTAAAGGATGAAACTATTTTACCTGCTTATTATGAAAAATTGGATAAGCGAAGAACAATGGCTTATGAAATCTTATCCAGTGCACCAGGTGTCAAAATGAATAAGAGTGAAAGTGGAATCCTTTCCTGGTTAGATATCAGCGCTTTAGGAACAAGTGCAGAAGTAGTAGCTTATATAAGAGATCATGCCAATATTCTTGTCAATGAAGGAACTCCATATGGTAAAATGGGAAAAGGACATATTCGTATTGTAACGGCATGTTTTTATGATGATGAACAATCAAGAATCCGTTTAGAACGAATTAGGGATGCCTTAACCCAAATGGCAAAAGAAAGGGGAATAGTATGAGCATAGTCATTAATATCTACTACAAAGGAGAAAATGGAAACGCAAGAAAGTTTGCCAAGGAAATGGTGGATACAGGTGTTGTGGATAGAATTAAAAGTGAACCAGGTAATATCAAATATAATTATTTCTATCCAGTCGATGATGAAGAAACCGTTCTATTAATTGATGAATGGGAAAACCAGCAAGCTTTGGATGTACATCATGCTACCAGTATGATGCAGGAAATTACTGTATTAAGAGAGAAGTATGATTTACATATGAAAGTGGAACGAATGATTCACGATGATGCATCAGCACCTGAAAGCGATAAACAATTTATAAAGAAATAAAATCTGGAACTTCCAGATTTTTTTGTTTATAAAGAAAGAAAAAGACTATAATAAAGATAAGAATATAAGTATAGGAGGTATGACAATGGCTTATAATCATTTATTTTCACCAGTGCGAATTGGAACATGTGAAATTCCAAATCGTATTGCCCTGCTTCCAATGGGAGTGTTCTCGCCTCGTCTTATGAATCCGGATGGAAGTTATACAAAAGATGGAGCGGATTACTACATTGAACGTGCAAAAGGAGGAACAGGTTTAATCATCACAGGACTTGTACCATTGCCTCCAGGAGGACATCTTCCTTCCATTATGAATAATACTGAAACGTATGTTCAAAACATGAAATATCTGGCAGATGGAGTACATAAATATGGATCAAAAGTATTCATTATGATTTCGGCTTTATCTGGACGATCAGGAGCTCCTGGTGATCCAGCGCCATCTGCATTGCCAAATGTATGGGATCCACGAGGTGTTCAAAGAGAAATGACAGTGGAAGAAATCCATGATTATGTAAAATGGTTTGGAATCGGTGCAAAAGCAGCAAAAGATGCAGGAATTGATGGGGTTGAAATCCATGCCGTTCATGAAGGATATCTATTAGACCAGTTTACAATTTCAGCATTTAACCAGAGAACGGATGAATATGGAGGATCTTTAGAAAATCGTTTACGATTCCCATGTGAAATCGTTCAGGAAATCAAAAAGACATGTGGAAAGGATTTTCCAGTATCGGTTCGTTATTCCGTAAAATCGTATACAAAAGCATTTAACCGTGGAGCCGTACCAGGTGAAGTGTTTGATGAATTAGGAAGAGATTATGACGAAAGTAAGGAAGTTGTCAAAATCTTAGAAAAAGCAGGTTATGACATGTTAGACTGTGACAATGGTACTTATGATGCATGGTATTGGCCACATCCACCAGTATATATGCCAAAGGCATTGAATCTTGATGATGTAGCTATGATTCGAAAAGAAATCAATATTCCAGTCATCTGTGGAGGACGTTTTGACAATCCAGAATTAGCGGATAAGGCTATTGGTGATGGAAGAATTGATATGATGGGAATGGGAAGACCACTTCTAGCCGATCCAGATTTAGCCAATAAATTCAAAGCAGGTAAATTAGCGGATATTCGACCATGTATTTCCTGTCACTTTGGATGTCTGGCTAGAATCTTCCAGATTGACTATGCAAAACTAGCTACAAAGGATATCAGCTGTGCCTTGAATCCACGCTGTGGTATGGAAAACCACTACAATATTGAAAAAGCTGAAACAATCAAGAAGATTGCCGTTGTTGGTGGTGGAATCGCCGGTATGGAAGCAGCTAGAGTGGCTGCATTGCGTGGACATACAGTCGATCTATATGAAAAGACAGATAAACTAGGTGGTGTCTTTGTTGCAGCTGCCGCCTTTGATTTCAAAGATGATGATCGAAAACTTTTGAAATGGTATGAAAAACAGATGAAGGATACAGGTGTAAATGTATTATTCAATACTGAATTCAAACCAGAAAACAAAGAAGGATACGATGAAATCATCGTTGCCACAGGAGCTAAGGAAAGAAAACTGGATATTGAAGGATTTGATAAGGAAAATGTACGCTATGCCGTTGATGCATTATTAAATCAGAATATCAAAGATCAAAACGTTGTCATCGTTGGTGGAGGATTAACAGGATGTGAACTAGCTTATGATCTAGCTAGAAAGAATAAGAAAGTAACTCTTGTTGAAATGCTTCCAACTATTATGAATGTAGAAGGATTATCGGCTGCTAATTATAACTGTCTAAGAGATTTAATGGATTATTATAAAGTCGATATCAAGGTAAATTCAAAAGTTGTGAAGTATGAAGATGGAAAAGCCTACATTGAAACAACAACATACAACGAACCAAATATCAAGGACCGTGCTATCTATCAATCACTACAAGGTGTACACCGCATGGTAAAACCAGTCGATGCAGATACTATTATTGTTTCTGCAGGTTATGTATCTGATCAAAGCTTATATGAATCAATCAAAGATACAAATGTACATCTATTAGGGGATGCCGATCATCCATCAAATTTAATGTCTTGTATCTGGAGTGCATTTGAACTTTGTCTAAAGATTTAATTTTATCCCTTGGAGTAATGGTTTCATTACTCCTTTTTTTGTAATTAAGCTATAATAAAAATATGAAACAAAGAACATTTTTATCCATCCTTCTTATTGTATGTATGCTTACAGGATGTCAATCGAATTCTAAGGATTATACGGATGATAAAAAGGATGCATTAATTGAAATAGGAAAAGATATATTAAAAGAAGAATATGAACTCGTATCTATAGATGCCTATGTTGATAAACCAGTATCTGGAAAAACACAATTAACAGAATATGTATATGGGGAATATATAGAAAATGGGAATACCTATATGTATTATCTGAATACAGAAACAGGTGAATTATATAGTTCTAAACCTTATGAGAAGATGGAATCTGCTGTAATGAATCGAATTTCTGATTATCTAGGATTAAAGGATGTAAATGTTGACTGGATACGATGCGATCCATTCTATCTTCCCAATAAATCCATAGAGGATTATCGACCAGATGCAGGGGATGCCTATGTTTATTTTGAAAGAGCATTACCCATTGATTTAGAAGATATAGAAGACTTTCTAGATCATAAAGAGGATAGACAAGTAATTCATATGCAGGCAGGCATTCAAGTATCCAATGATTTGGAAAATTATCATGTACAAGACTTTGATTTTTCAAAGTATGGAATGGATATCCAATATATATCGATAGAAAATAGTACACAAAAGGTAGAATATCGCGAAGATGAATATACTATCAATCATAAAGTAGAACCAAAACTGGATTATATGTCATATGAAGAAGTAAGATATGATGATTTAATCTTAAAATCATCCAAACAAAGACGATATGAAATAATCAATGAAGAAGGAAACTATATGGTTTATACATCCGAATATGATCCATATAATGATTTTCTGCTTCAACAAAGTGATTCAATTCAAGTAACTATTCAGAATTTAAAAGAAGTAAAACCAAGATATTCCATTCTATGTGAAGATGGAAATGATATCGTATCCACTACTTATAATAATGGAAAAATCTATTGGAAACAGCAATTGGATGGAAGATGGATTTTAGAATATGAAGATAGGATCTTTGTTGAAAATTATTATAAAAGTTTAAAAGACTTTATAATCAAAAGAAATGATTTTAATAAAGAGTATCGATTTGAATGAAAAGAGGATATTTATGAAATGGGATATTAAGAATTTAAAATGGACAAGAGAACCAGATAATTATCAAATTACAGAAGATAGAATAGAAATAGAAACAATGCCACATACGGATTTATGGCAAAGAACGTATTATCACTTTAGAAATGATAATGCCCCCGTATTACAAATGGAAACCGAAGCGAAATTCTTTTCTTTTGTGGTCAAAACAGAATTTACAGATAGTCATCAACGTTTTGATCAATGTGGAATTGTAGTCTATCTAGATAGTGAAAACTGGCTAAAAGGATCCATTGAATATGAAAATGAAGCATTTCAACATCTAGGAAGTGTTGTCACAAATCATGGATATTCGGATTGGGCAACAACAGAAATCAGTGCAGATCAGAAATATATGTGGTATCGATTAAGTCGAAGAGAGGATGATTTCTGTATTGAATGTTCAGAAGATGGGATTATCTTTCATCAGATGAGAGTCTGTCATCTTTATGAAGCTAAAAATACTATTCAATTTGGAATTTATGCCTGTTCACCAGAAGATTCATCTTTTAAAGCTATCTTTACCGATATGGAAATGCAGGAATGTAAATGGTTAGCGCATGATGGCCAAAAACCAGATGAAGAATAATGAATTGGGGAATTCTATGAAATATATAAAGAGTATAGGAATCATGATATGTATGTTTGGATTATTAGGCTGTGGAAAAACTATGGATGGCGATGGAATGGAACGAACACCCGAACAGATTGCAGAATATGAAGTGCAGCAATTGTTAGAGGATTCCTATAATGAAAATGTATCCATCGAAGAAGGAAAAGAAATGATGGAACTTTTAGATGAAAAGAAAGAGGACTATATTCTTTTAGATGTTCGAACTGAAGATGAATTTAAAGAAGGACATATTCCTAATGCGATTAATATTCCAAATGAAAGGATTCATGATGAGCCAATTGGTGAATTACCTTATAAAGATGTACCAATCTTTATCTATTGTCGAAGTGGCAATCGAAGCAAACAGGCTCAACAGAACTTAGCAAGTCTAGGCTATACAAAACTCATTGAATTTGGTGGTATTATCGATTGGATTGGAGAAATTGAAAAATAAGCGGAATTTCCGCTTATTTTTGTATAAAGGATACCGCAACAGCATTAGGACCGATATGTGTACCAATGGTTGCCCCAACACAGCAGATTGGAAGGTTATCAATATTATCTTTCCATATTGCTTCACTGTCTTTGATATATTTTCTTAATAATTTATCAGATAAGCCAGTATATCCAAGAT
>JABUSD010000327.1 GCA_021442845.1 Holdemanella sp. | reverse complement strand
ATTATTTTGCCTTTTAATAGCATAAGATAAAAACGTATTATTACTTTCATCGATTACATTTATTATATTTGGGAGGTAGACATGGAAACGCGTGTATCTTTAATTGGTATTCTTGTAAAGAATCCTGAGTCTGTTGACATGGTCAATGCGATTTTACATGAATACCGAAATTATATTATTGGTCGAATGGGAATTCCTTATCGTGAAAAAAATGTGAATTTGATTTCAGTGGCAATGGATGCACCATTGGATACAATTAATAAGATGTCAGGAAAGATTGGACGATTGAAAGATGTAACCGTCAAGACAATCATGACAAAAGAATAATTGTTTTTCTGTATCTCTAATCCAGTTAGAACTAGGAAAAGAGGAAAAGAAATGATTAAAAAATTAGGAAAAGCTTTTTTAGCTGCTGCATTATCACTTGGACTAGTTGCATGTACACAACAGCCAAAGAAAGCAGAACCAGTCAGTATTTTATGTCCAACAGGAGCTCCTGCTTTAGCCATTATGGGTGCTTATGGATTAGAAGATGTTACAATCGATTATGTTGAAGGAACCGATGTATTGACAGCTGAATTATCAAAAGAAGACAGCCAGTATGATATTATCGTAGCACCAACAAATCTAGGCGCTAAATTGTATACAAAAAATCCTGCCTATAATCTAGAAGCTGTATTAACTTGGGGTAACTTATATCTAGTTGGACCAGAAGGAACGGATGTAAAATCTGCGGATATCACAATCGGTGCTTTTGGAGAAGGTGCTGTACCAGGTCTTGTATTCAATAATGTCGCAAAATCAGAAAACTTATCACCAAATGTAACTTTCTTTGGAAGTGTACAGGAAGCACAGCAGAACCTATTGGGTGGAAAAGTAGATGTTGCCTTACTTGCTCAGCCAGTTGCTACCGCAACAATCGCAAAGGCAAAAGAACTGGATAAGAATCTAACGGTATTAATGAACTTACAGACTGCATTTGCCAAAGCACAAGGATTGGAAACCGTTGGATATCCACAGGCAAGCATGTTTGTGAAGAGTGGAAAAGATGTATCAAGAGTAACAGATGCAATCAGCGCATTCATCAAAGATGCAGATGAAACAAAATTAACCGAAACAATCGATACAATCGGTGTCGATAAACTAGGTTTACCAGCAACACAGGTTGCTGTAAAGAGCTGGGATGCACAGAATATCCGTTATGTATTAGGAAAAGAAGCAAAAACAGATATTGAAAGTTTCTTAGCTATCTTTAATATTCAATTACCAGAAGGATTAATTGTAGAATAGGAGAATTATGCAGATTACAGATAACGCAAGAGATGTATTAAAAGCCATGTTAGAAGAAAAGAATATGAACGCAATCGTATTTGCTTCTACAGGTGAAGGCATGAATACACAGATCACAATGGATATTGCCGCTGTTTCAGAACCAGATATGATTATCAATGGCTTAAATGTCATGATGGATCATCAGACATTTGTCCTATTGCAGGATATTGGTCTAGATTATACACAAGGTAGTCTTGTCCTATATAATTTGAATGCAGGTTCATGTGGATGCGGATGTGGCTCAAGCTGTGGTGACGATGATTCATGCGGATGCACTGGCTGCTCAGGTTGTTGTTAGTAATTGAGTCTTAAAGAGAAATCTTTAAGACTTTTTTGTTATAATAGGACTGATATTAAATAGAAAGGGGTACTATATATGGCAAAAGAAGTACGTTTTTCAAAAAAGGTAAGAGATTCATTGATGAAAGGTGTAAATACACTAGCCGATGCGGTTCGTGTTACATTAGGACCAAAAGGAAGGAATGTAATTTTGGAAAGGGAAGATGGCATTCCATTAATCACAAGTGATGGAGTTACCATTGCCAAAGAGATTGAACTGGAAGATAAATTTGAAAATATGGGGGCAAAGTTAGTCTATGAAGTTGCTTCAAGGACAAATGAGTCCGTAGGGGATGGTACGACAACAGCGATCATTCTAGCCCAGGCGATGATTGAAAATGGAATCCGCCAGGTAGATCGAGGTATTAATCCGATATTTTTAAAAGAGGGAATTGAAATGGCATCCAATGCCATCTCGGATTATCTTTTACAGATTTCAAGGAAAGTCGAAAGTATACAGGATATTACCAGTGTCGCAACGATTTCATCCGGATCAAAGGAGATAGGAAATCTGATTGCCAAGGCAATGGAAAAAGCCGGAAATGATGGACCTATCTTTACCGAGGATTCCAATGGATTTGATACGGAACTGGAAATAAGAGCCGGACTACAGTTCAATAAAGGATTTATTTCTCCTTATATGGTTACCGATTCCAATAAGATGGAAGCCATCTTGGAGAATGCCTACGTCCTGATAACCGATCAGAAGATCTATGATATTCAGGAGATTATCGATATCCTTGAACAGGTGGTACGAAGAAACTATTCGCTTCTGATTATCGCAAGAGCTTTTGATAGTGAAGTTACATCCAATCTTGCCTATAATACAACCCGTGGACGATTTAATGTTGTGGCAGTGGAAGCGCCTGGATTTGGGGATAACCAGAAGGAAATGCTAAAGGATATAGCGGTATTGTGCGATGCCAGATATATTTCTGATGATATGAATATGCCCCTAAGCAATATTGAATTGAACGATTTAGGCTTTGTAAAACGCGTTGTTGTGCGCAAGAATAGTACAACGATTGTAGATGGTACAGGAAGTATTGATAGTATCCGCAGACGAATTCGCGAAATTCGCAGAATGATGGATGCAACAACAAATGAAGCGGATAAAAAACGCATGGATGAAAGAATCTCCAAATTGTGCAATGGAATTGCTGTTATAAAGGTAGGAGCAGCAACGGAGGTTGAATTAAAGGAAAAGCGTATGCATATAGAAGCAGCCCTGAATTCAACAAGAGCGGCTGTTTCAGAAGGGGTTGTCATTGGAGGAGGTGCATGTCTTGTACGACTCTATAATGATTTATTCCATCAGGTCAAATCTGACAATCCAGAAATCCAGAAGGGAATCCGTGTGGTATTCGATTCATTATTAGCTCCTGTTGCCCAGATCGCAAAGAATGCAGGCTATAATAGTGATGGATTTATGGAAGCACAGGCCCATATGGATGCAAACTATGGATTTGATGTGAAGACAGGGGATTGGATTGATATGTTTGAAGCCGGTATAATCGATCCAACCAAAGTGATACGCAATGCGATTTTAAATGCCGCCAGCATATCCGCACAGTTCATCACTACTGAAGTCGGTGTAGCATCGAAACCACCAAAAAAACCAATGAAGAATTACGATATATTCTAGGAGGAAGGATATGAAAACAGTATGGATCGCATCCGGGAATCTTCATAAAGTGGAAGAATTCCAGCGAATGCTTAAAAATGTAGAAGTTAAATGTCTAAAGGATTTAGACAAGGATATTGAAATCATTGAAAATGGCAAGACGTTTGAAGAGAATGCCATAATCAAAGCGATGAGCCTATACAATGTAATCCATCAGCCAGTATTCAGTGATGATTCAGGTATTGAAGTAGATGCCATGGATAAAAAGCCAGGCGTTCATTCAGCCCGCTGGATGGGAGAAGATACCAGCTATGATATTAAGAATCAGGCCATTATGGATGCGGTAGAAGGAAAAGATCGTACTGCCCGTTATGTATGTGTCATTGCCTTTATCGATGAAGAGGGCAACCCTTATACATATAGAGCCACTGTCGAAGGAGAAATCTATGACCGTCCGTTAGGAAATAAAGGATTTGGATTTGATCCTATCTTCTATTACCCTCCATTTGGTACAACACTAGCCAATGTGAGTGAAGATATGAAGAATTCCATCAGCCATAGAGGAAAGGCATTGGAAATGTTTTTAGCGGAATGGGGCGATAAATTATGATTCATGTTGTATTATATGAGCCCGAAATCCCGCAGAATACCGGGAATATCATCCGTACATGCATGGCAACGGGTTCTAGGCTCCATCTGATTGAACCATTGGGATTTTCACTGGATGAGAAGCATTTAAAACGCTCAGGTATGGATTATATAAAAGATGCCGATATTCATATCCATAAGAATTGGGAAGATTTTGTAAGTAAGAATCCATCCGATCATTATTACTATATGACACGATATGGACATAAGCCACCAAGCGCGTTTGATTTCACAAAGGATCCGGAAGATATCTATGTCATATTGGGAAAGGAAAGCACAGGAATTGATAAAAAGATTCTGCAGGGACATCTAGAGACATGTATGCGCCTTCCAATGGTTGCCAGCGCACGGAGTCTAAATCTTTCCAACTGTGCAGCCATTATTGTTTATGAAATCCTGCGTCAGTTAGAGTATCCGAATCTTGCTGGCGATGAACAGTTAAAAGGAGACCATTGGCTTGAAGATTTACAACTGGATTGATGCCTTTCTGGATACAAGGATGAAGCGAAGAAGAGTACTGGAGATTATCGGCTTATTGTTTCTATTCTGGCAGAATATCTGGCAATCGCTTCTATTCATCCGCTTATTGAAAATATATACATATAGTGATCTCTTTGCCTTTCTACCCGATATGAAGGGATATAGCGCTTCTATCTATATTCGATGGATTTATGAAATAATCACAAGTGGAGGTAGTGATATTCTTGTTTCTTTGAAGAATCTATTCACAATGATGTCAGGGTTGGAAATTGTATGCATTCTATGTATCTTTCTGATTCTGATATCCTCAAAGAATAAAGAAGCTTTTATTCTTTTTATAAAACAGATTTCTATCTTTATATGGACAATAGTCTTAGTTTTGTTAGGATTTAAATCAACCTCTTTACAAAGTGTCATTCTCATTCTAAGAGTTTTATCCACTGGAGGTATTGTATTGGAAATAGTATGTATCTATAGTATTTTATCAAAGCTTAGATTATTTCTAATTGATATTATTAAAGAAACATATGTATCTAATATATAAACAAATACAAAGATACAGAAATTTAATAAAATATCACATATTTTTCCATAAATTATTTAAATATCCTTTATATAAAGCATATTCAATAAAAGAATATGCTTTATTTTTTACATATTTTCTTTTATATAAGGTATAGAATTTGTCAATATTTGTATCTATATGGTATAGTCTTTATGAATGGAGAGGTGTAATAATGAAATTTATTGAAAAAAAGGGTAAACTTCTTGCCGTTGCGTTATGTTTATGTGCTTGTGTTCCAGTTGCATCAACACTATATGCATATGAAGAAAAACCAGGATGGCATGGAGAAGGCGCTGACCGTTACTACATTCTAAGCTCAAACCATGAAGCAGCAACAGGACTTACTGAAATTGGTGGAGAATTGTACTACTTCGATAAGGATGGAAAAATGCAATTTGGCTGGCAATCTATTTCCGATGATACTTATTATTTCTCTGAAGACGGTAAGGCAGTTAAGGGACAAGTTGATATTCAAGGAGAAACTTACAACTTCCGTGCTGATCATGAATTACAACATGGTTGGAACGATGAAAAAACATCATATTATGATGAAAAAGGATTTATTGAATCTGAAAAATGGCTTGAAGAAGGCGGATTCAAATATTATCTGGATAATTCCGGAAAGATTACAACGGGATGGACAGTAATCGATGAAAAACAATATTACTTTGATGAAACAGGTAAAATGGTTACAGGTTCTGTAGAGTGGAATGGTACAACATGGTATTTAGATCAGGATGGTACATTCAACTCAGGATGGAAAGAATATGATGGTAAATGGTACTATTATACAACCGATGGACGAATCGTTCGTGATATGCCACTTACAATTGATGGAAATATCTATTTCTTTGATGAAACAGGAAAAATGTTGACAGATACAACAAAGGATGGATATCGCATCGCCAAGAATGGTATCGCAACGGAAATCGTTATCGTGGAAGAACCTGAAAAGGAAGAACAGCCAGCAAAACAGCAGAATAACAGTTCTAGCAATTCGCAGGCAAGCAGCAATGGCGGTTCACAGAGTACAAGCCAGGGTGGAGGAAGTTCGAATTCAGGATATACACCACCAAGCACACCAAGCTATAGTGCAAACGGTTCAAGCATTGCAGCGGCTGCTTTATCACAGATTGGTGTTACTCAGGATTGTACATCATTGGTTTCAAATTCACTTGCAGCTGCTGGTATCTATTATCATGGATGGCCAGAAGGTTACTTATCTTTAGGAACATTGACAAGTAGTCCAGTGCCAGGCGATATCATTGTATATAGTGGACACGTTGCAATCTATATCGGTAATGGACAGGCAGTACATGGTGGATGGGATGGATATACAACAAAGGTTTCATCTGTCTCTTGTGCAAACGCATTAATTGGATATGTACATATAGGCTAGAAAAAGAAGACTAGGTCTTCTTTTTTTTGGCTTGGGAAAGGAATATATGAAAATAGAAGCAATCACAAAATTTAGCGATACAGTCATTTCTGTACGTACACTATGCCCATTTGAAAAAGAAACGATA
>JABUSD010000195.1 GCA_021442845.1 Holdemanella sp. | reverse complement strand
GTTTGGAGGAATCGGTTATGCGATTTCAAAGATGGCGTTTGGAAACAAATTAGGGGTTGCCATCGTAACCGATGAAGATGTATATGGAATGAATACAGGATCTATAATCGTAGAAGCGAATGAAACAATTCTAGATGATCATTTCACATTATTAGGAATTATCAACGATTCCAAGGAAATCGTAATCAATGATGAAAAAGTAAGTGTCGAGGATGCCTTATGTGCATGGACAAAACGCTACGATAAAGTATATCCAATGATTGTAGATAAGAATAAGGATGTTGTACCAACACCACTTACAGACAAGAAAGTGCCACAGTCAAAGGTACAGGTTGAAAAACCAGTTGTCGTAATCCCTGTCTTCCCAGGACAGAACTGTGAATATGATACAACCCAGAAATTTGAAAGAGCTGGTGGGGAAGTACATCAGGTTGTATTTAATAACTTAACGGTTGAAAACATTCAGAAGAGTATTGATACATTAGCTTCTGAAATTGAAAAAGCACAGATTTTAATGATTGTTGGTGGATTCTCAAGTGGAGATGAACCAGATGGTTCTGGTAAGTTTATTGCCAATGTATTAAGAAATCCTAAGATTTCAAGTGCAATCTCAACAATGAGAGCAAATGATGGATTGATTCTTGGTATTTGTAATGGATTCCAGGCGTTGATTAAATCAGGCCTTCTTCCATATGGAGATGTAGAGCTTCTGGATGCCAATAACCCTACATTGTTTAGAAATAATATCAACCGCCACGTATCACATATCGCAAGAACACGTATTACATCCAATGCGTCTCCATGGCTTGCAGGAATGGAAGCAGGTGCAATCCACTCTATCGCTATGTCGCATGGAGAAGGTAAGTTTGTCGCATCAGAGGATGTGTTAAAGAAATTGCTGGAAAACGGACAGATTGCGACACAATATGTCAACGAGCGTGGTATTCCTACAATGGATGGTCTTGATAATATTAATGGTTCAAGCATGGCGATTGAAGGAATCTTCTCTGAAGATGGAAAGATCTTTGGTAAGATGGGTCACTCTGAACGTTATGAAGATGGATTGTTTAAGAATATTGCAGGAAATAAGGACCAGAATATTTTTGAAAATGGAATCCGTTATTTCACACATAAATAGGAGGATGTATGGATTATAAAAAAGCAGGAGTCGATATTGAAGCTGGTTATAAATCAGTGGAATTGATGAAAAAGCATGTTAAGGAAACATTCCGTCCTGAAGTATTAGGAGGTCTTGGAGGATTTGCAGGAGCCTTCGATTTAAGTGGTATTAAGAATATGGAAGAGCCAGTCTTATTATCAGGAACGGATGGATGCGGAACAAAGGTAAAGCTTGCATTTATTATGGATAAGCACGATACAATTGGTATTGATGCAGTTGCAATGTGTGTAAACGATATCGCATGCAGCGGGGGAGAACCACTATTCTTCCTGGATTATATCGCATGTGGCAAGAACTACCCTGAAAAGATCGCAACGATTGTCAGTGGGATTGCTGAAGGATGCAAGCAGAGCGGCTGTGCCCTGATTGGTGGAGAAACAGCAGAACATCCAGGTCTTATGCCAGAGGATGAATATGACTTAGCTGGCTTTGCGGTTGGCGTTGTTGATAAGAAGGATATCATCGATGGATCGAATATTAAAGCGGGAGATGTTCTTGTAGGAATCGCATCCACGGGAGTCCACTCCAATGGATTTAGTCTTGTTCGTTCAGTGTTTGAAATGAGCGAAGCCTCATTAAATACATATTATGATGAATTAGGCAAGACATTAGGGGAAGCGTTAATCGCACCAACACGCATCTATGTAAAAGCACTTAAAAACATCAAGGAATCGGGTGTAACTGTAAAAGGATGTTCACATATTACAGGTGGTGGATTCTATGAGAATGTACCACGTATGTTACCAGAAGGTGTAAAAGCAATTATTAAAAAGGATAGCTATCCCGTTCCACCAATCTTTGACTTGATCGCAAAGAACGGGAATGTAGCCCAGCAGATGATGTACAACACATTCAATATGGGAATTGGTATGGTTATCGCATTAGATAAAGAGGATGTAGATACAGCGATGAAAGCCATTGAAAAAGCAGGGGATACATGTTTTGTGGTTGGCGAAATCGCTGATGGTACAAAGGGAGTCGAATTATGTTAAGAATGGCTGTTCTTATCTCTGGAGGAGGAACAGATTTACAATCCATTATTGATCATCGTGACTCGATCCATGGAGAAATCGCCCTTGTTGTATCCAATCGTCCATCAGCTAAAGGTTTACAAAGAGCCGAGAATGCTGGTATTCCAACGGCTGTCATTAAGGATCAGACAGTGTTATTAGAAACACTGAAAGAATATAAGATTGATTTTGTGGTATTGGCTGGGTATCTTGCGATACTCGGACATGATTTGATCGCAGCATATCCAAACAAAATCATCAATATCCACCCATCGCTGATCCCTTCATTCTGTGGCCCAGGGATGTACGGAATGCACGTCCATAACGCTGTCATTCAAAGAGGAGCCAAAGTCAGCGGAGCAACAGTACACTTTGTAAGTGAAGAAGTGGATGGTGGACCTATTATCTGGCAGGAAGCTGTATCCATTGCAGATCTGGAAACAGCGGAAGACATTCAAAAGCGTGTTTTAGAGGTAGAACATCAGATTCTGCCAAAAGTTGTCGCATTGTATTGCGATGGTAAAATTCAAGTAGAGAAAGGTAAGGTAAAAATCGTATGAAAAGAGCATTAGTTAGTGTATCAGACAAGACAAATCTTGTAGAATTCGTATCAGGACTGGTAGATTGTGGTTATGAAATCATTTCAACAGGTGGGACTAAAAAAGCATTAGAGGCTGCTGGTTTAAAACCTATTGGAATCAGTGATATTACAGGATTTCCAGAAATTATGGATGGACGTGTAAAAACATTACACCCAAATGTACATGGAGCTTTATTATGTGTAAGAGACAATCCAGATCATGTAGCACAGATTAAGGAATTAGGAATTGATTATATCGATTTAGTATGTGTAAACTTATATCCATTCAAGGAAACAGTACAGAAGCCAGGAGTAAGCCACGAAGTCATCATTGAAAACATCGATATCGGTGGACCAAGTATGTTACGCAGTGCATCTAAAAACTACCAGAGCATTCCTGTAATCTGCGATCCAAAGGATTATGAAAAAGTATTATCTGAAATCAAGGAAAACGGAGAAACAACATTCGAAACTCGTGAAAAATTAGCAGCTAAGGTATTTAGACACACAGCTCGTTATGATGCGATGATTGCAGATTACTTAACAAAGAAGACAGGTGAAGAATTCCCTGAAAGCTTAACAATC
The DNA here is from genome assembly GCA_021442845.1 of Holdemanella sp. Classification (GTDB taxonomy): domain Bacteria; phylum Bacillota_I; class Bacilli_A; order Erysipelotrichales; family Erysipelotrichaceae; genus Floccifex. Next base: position 3,162 of record JABUSD010000195.1, on the reverse strand, counting down.
ACATTTGATAAGGTGCAGGATTTACGTTATGGTGAAAACCCTCATCAGAAAGCGGCTTTCTATAAAGGAATGAATCCTAAATATTCATTGGCAAACGCAACGCAGTTGCATGGAAAAGAATTATCTTACAACAACATCCAGGATGGAAATGCTGCTATTGAAATCCTAAAGGATTTTGACGGACAGTTTGCTGCAGTTGGTCTAAAACATATGAATCCATGTGGAGTTGGTATCGGTGATACAATTGAAGCGGCATGGGATAAGGCATATGAAGCAGACCCAGTATCTATCTTTGGTGGAATTGTTGCCTTAAATGATGTGGTTGGTGCATCATTAGCTGAAAAACTATCTAAAATCTTCTTAGAAATCATCATTGCACCTGGATTTACACCAGAAGCTATGGATATCCTGACAAAGAAGAAAAATATCCGTTTAATGGAATTGGATACAACATTATCGGCAACAACATCATTAAAATATACAAATGTAAATGATGGATTGTTGGTGCAGGATATGGATATGCACACGGTAAAGGCAGATGACTTACGTTGTGTAACAAATAGAAAACCAACAGATGAAGAAGTTAGACAGTTATTATTTGGATGGAATGTTGTTAAGCACGTTAAATCAAATGCCATCGTGTTGGTAAAAGATGATATGACAATTGGTGTAGGTGCTGGACAGATGAACCGTGTCGGTGCTGCTGAAATTGCAATCAAGCAGGCAGGAGAAAAATGCGAAGGATCTGTACTTGCATCGGATGCATTCTTCCCATTTGGAGATACAGTAGAAGCTGCAATTAAAGCAGGAGTTACTGCCATCATCCAGCCAGGTGGATCTGTACGTGACCAGGAATCTATCGATATCTGTAACCAGTATGGTGTTACAATGGTATTTACGGGTGTAAGACACTTCAAACACTAATATGCAAAGCAGACCATTTATGTCTGCTTTTGTGCTTTTATTGATTTGTTTGTAGATAAAGAACACATATAAATAAATCATAAACACATAAAAATGATTATAAATTTATTTTTTTCATAAGGTTTCAAACCTATATGAAATTTGCTAGAATGAAATCGGAAGGTATGGTGGAGAAAATGCGTAATGCGATTATTTTAGCTGCAGGCAAAGGAACAAGAATGAAATCGGATAAGAGTAAAGTCATGCACTCTATTATCGATCGGCCAATGCTTGCATACATCATCGATGCTCTTAGAAAGGTGCATGTGGAACGAATTGTCGTTGTGGTTGGATACCAGAAGGAATCTATTATGGAAGCATTTCCAGATGTGGAATTTGCGATTCAGGAACCACAATTAGGAACAGGACATGCCGTTATGCAGTGCATGCAGTTGAAGGATGAAGTGGGGGATACACTCATCATCAACGGGGATGGACCATGTGTTCAGCCAGAAACATTAGAACAGCTCTTTGAAGCAAACAAGGAAGCTTCAGCTACACTTCTTACAGCTGTATTGGATAGTGGAGCCCATTATGGAAGAATTGTTCGTGATGAAAAAGGGAATGTACAGGCTATTGTGGAAGCCAAGGATTGTACACCAGAGCAAAAGAAGATCAATGAAATAAATGCAGGAATGTATTGTTTTGATAACAGATTGTTATTTGATAACTTAAAGAATCTGAAGACAAACAATGCGCAGCATGAATACTATCTAACAGATCTAGTCAAAATCTTTTCTGATCAGAACATGAAGGTAAACGGGATGATTATTAAAGATCGTGATGAAGTGATGGGCATCAACGATTGTGTTGAGTTGAACAAAGCTTATATATGGCTAAGAAATCGTATCAACATGAACTGGATGAAAAATGGTGTTCAGATTGTGGATCCAAACCGTACTGTTATTGGTCAGGATGTTATCATTGGAAAAGATGTCATCATTCATCCAAACACAGAACTGCTAGGAAAGACAGTTATTGAGGATGAAGTTGAGATTCTACCAGGAAGCTATCTGCTGGATGCACATATAAAGAAAGGTGCAACAGTCGATGCAAGTAAGGTCGTAAAGGCAACAGTTGAAGAAAATACAGCTGTTGGACCGTTTGAATACATCACCAATAAATAGAAGTAGAAAAAGACAGAGAGGGACACTACATGGAAAATACTGTTGTTTTTGGATTATCATCAAATAAAGAGTTAGCCCAGGAAATTTGTGATATTTTAGGATTAAAACTTGGAGACTGTTCTGTTAAACACTTTGCAGATAATGAAATCCTTGTTGAATTAGGTGAATCTGTACGTGGGAAGAATGTATATTTTGTCCAGAGTACAAGTGCTCCAGTTAATGATAACCTAATGGAAATCCTAATTGGTATTGATGCATGTGAACGAGCAAGTGCTGCATCAATAAGCTGTATTATTCCTTATTATGGATATGCAAGACAAGATAGAAAGGCAAGACCTCGTCAGCCAATTTCATCAAAGCTTGTCGCAAAAATGTTAGAGGCTGCAGGATGTGATCGTGTTGTTACAGTGGATTTACATGCACAGCAGATACAAGGATTCTTTGATGTTCCTGCTGATGATATTTCAGCATTAGGAATCATCGCAGATTACTTCAAGGAAAAAGAAGATATCGGTGAAGTCGTTGTTGTTTCACCAGACCATGGAGGAACAGTACGTGCTCGTCGTTTAGCCGACATGTTAGATGCACCAGTAGCTATCATTGATAAGCGAAGACCTAAACCAAATGTAGCGGTTGCGATGAATCTATTAGGAGATGTATCAGGAAAAACAGCTATCATGATTGATGATATGGTAGATACAGCTGGAACGCTTGTGACTGGTATCAATATGTTAAAGGAAAAAGGGGCAAAGGAAGTATATGCAGCTTGTTCCCACGGTGTATTATCAGGACCTGCTATTGAACGTTTAAATGGTAGTGGATTAAAAGAATTCATCTGTACAAATACAATTAACCAATCAGCAAAGCAGCCATTATATAAGAACATGGTTGTATTATCAATCGCACCATATATCGCAGCATTGATTCGTGCAGTTGAAGATAAAGCATCTTTATCAGAAGCATTGGCACATGCTTTTAATCCAAGAAATGCGAAGAAATAAAAGACTTCATTCTGTAATGAACCCATAAAGTTGGACTAAAAATTATAAGGCTTGATTTCGGTATTGAACCG
>JABUSD010000396.1 GCA_021442845.1 Holdemanella sp. | reverse complement strand
CTACCATTTTTTGCAGGTAAAGGGTGATAAAATGATAGTGTAAAGATTTAGGGTAGGACAGCCCTTTTATAATTAGTTTCTTTACACACCTCCTTTCGGGGGCATTTTGCCCCCTGCTTTTAAAGAAAGATTTTAAAGGAAGAAGGTATTTTATATGACAGTAAGAATAAAAAGAAAAGAAGAAGAGGAATTCATTTCCAGATTCAGGGATGAAAAGCTCAGATCGCTTGACTGGAAGAAGATATACAGATCATATTACCAGTATGCAGACAGGGAAGGATTCCTTGATGAAGATGAAAGCATTACTGAAAATCTCAGCGTGGATGAGAATGGCGTCATTGATATCCTCTATACAGAGGTATGTTCAATGAATGGCAATACGGAATATTCCTGGCAGCTGAGATATAGCCCGCTGGAAGAGAAGATGTGGGTCGAGATGGATGGCAAAGTCATGCAGAGCACAGTTGAGGACATGACCATCGATGAATTCTGTGGGGAGATTGAATGTGCAAGTGCCGAAGTCTATACGGATTATTTTGGAATGTCTCCGCTTGCAGATGAATATGAACAGATGAAATTAGACAGCCTCCCAGAACGGGAGTAGGCTGAAACCGCAATATGGCGGATATGGAAAGGAGTGGAAATTATATGGAGGCAAGGAACGAAGCTGTCCTTATCGAATGGTTCAGAAAGAACAGGACCAGAAAGGATATCATAGATTTCTACAGGGAGAACGAGATGATGTTCAGCCCACGGCAGAAGCTGATGTGTGCCATGTATATGATAGGCAAGTCAGCGGATGCACGAAGCAATTACACGGCATCAGGATTCATTTCCGAGGCTCAGGCGAACAGATGGATGGAACGCAACCTGTATGACGGGAAATCCATTTACCACACGCTTGTACTCTATATGGGACTTGATATGGATGACAAGAGCCTGATCTATACACTGAACATGGGTGAATACAAGCATAAGCACCTGTTCACCTATGATTATATTGACAGCATGTCCTATATGCTTGATGGAATGCTGAGCGGCAAGGAAAGGGAGCTGACCGAAGGTGATATGACAATATTCCTTCTTGTGAGCCTTTCAGAGAATCCGTACTGCCGTGAGATCATCAGAAGCAGCCGGATGCTTTCGGATGAAAAGATGAAGCTCATGGATAGGCAGTGGTGCTCTTCGGGCGACATGTGCCGTGCCATGATCGGCAATCTGGTCGATCCGGAGATTGTCACATCGAATTCGGCTGAGCTGACCGACAAGTTCTTCGGATATGTACGACCTATATCTCCAATGATGCTCGATCTTCTGATTGATGCGGTGGAGACAAGAAACAGGATTATTAGGAATGCAGCCAGGGCTTATGGGCTCGAGACGGATGACATCATCCAGGAAGAGGAGCTTACGCTTGGCGAGCTGACGGAAGGGATTGAATAGATATGATACTGTATGGAACAAACGCAAAGGTGGATGCTTCCAGCTACAGGGAGTATGCACGCTCCATCTTCAATGGAGATTACAATATGTACAGGGTGGATGATGAACCGGCAACCATCCATGTGGACGGTTATGAATACATCATTACAGGAAGGCTGACAGGTCCATACTTCGATATTCCAGACGGTCTGTACCGTATGGTATCGGGAGAGGATGAAAGCCGCTATATGTATGCTGCCATCAGGAATGAAAAGATCAGTGGCGTATATCTGGATTCAGACCAGATGGACCGCCATGAACTCTACAGAATCCTTGAAATCGAGGAGGAAAAGTACAACGCAATGGATGAGCTGTACCAGGAGATGCTTGAAAAGGGGGAGCATGCAACGATGGACGAAGTATATGATGCCATCGATTTTGAACTGCTGAAGTCATCAGTGGCTTCAGGAAGCCAGCAGACAGAAGATGAACTGGAGCTGGATGGTGAAGAATTATGAAATGGGGGCAAAATGCCCCCATTTGCATTGGAGGTAGCTTATGAATGGCGATAGGGAAAAAGGAACGAATCTCAAGGAACTGGCATCGCAGATAGAATCACGCATCAGCATTGCGGATGCCGTCCAGGAGGCAGGATTCCATCTCGTAAGGAACGGAAGGAATACCTTCAGGACCAGTGAGCACGATTCCCTGGTGGTCGATGTGAACAGGAACAAGTTCTACTGGAACTCCAGGGCACCGAGGCAGGAGGATATAGAATCAGCACAGAGGAATGGCAGACGGGCACCTACCGTACTCCAGGGCGGAGTCATAAGCTTCTATATGTACATGAATGACCTATCATTCCAGGAGGCGGTCTCAAAACTTGCAGGAAGACTGGATCTGAGTGCAGCACCCATCGCAAGGAGAGAGGATGAAAGGCGTATCCTGACGGATCTGGAAAGGCATCACTCCCTTGCCAGGCAGCTTGCCGACAATGGAGTACAGACGGCAGATACAGAGGGCATCAGGGAATACCTTACAGGCGTGAGGAAGATAGATGAAGGTGTCGTTGACATGTTTATCGAAAGGAAGTTCCTTTTCCAGCTGAAGGATGACAGAGGAAGACCGCAGGCAGTATTTGCAGCAAAGGATGAGAACGGAAGGCTATGCAGCATATGCTTCCGCACTGCACTTTCCGATTCGAGATTCAGGGGTGACTACAAGGACTGCAATTATGACAGGGGATGGTTCTTCGAGCCGGCTGGAGATATCCCAATCAATTTCACTGCGGATAATCCAGGCAGACGATACTACGATGCAGGAAAGACGCTGCTTGTATTCGAATCCTGCATCGAGATGATGTCATACATGTCAATTCTGGATGCACAAGGGAAGGACATGAACGATTATGCCTATCTTGCCTGCGGATCGATATCCAAGTCAAACTGCATATATGAGACATGCCGCATCTATGGATACAGCAATGTCATAATAGGATTCAACAATGACAGAGGAAAGGACGGACGCAACCCAGGTCAGGAAAGGGCGGCAATGATAGCCGGAAGGCTCAGCGAAAAAGGAATCAACGCTTCATCCATCTGTCCGGAGCACTGCAACGACTGGAACGATGAGCTCAGACGGATGAAGGAGGGCGTAGATACAGAAAGGATGGAAAAGATGGAGGAGAAGAGATTTTATGTGAACGTCCCATACGAGAAGAAGGATATTGCAATCCGTCTCGGTGCAAAATGGGACAAGGAAGTGAAGAAATGGTATCGGACGGATAACGGCTGGGGTACACGACAGATGTACCAGGACGAGAAGTTCTATGACTGGCGGCGATATCTGGATGTACCGTATGAAGAGAAGGATGCAGCAAGAGAGGCAGGGGCACATTTCTCTAGAAAACGCAAGCAGTGGTACATTGACGATCCACGACTTGAAGAGTCTGTAAGCCAATGGTCGCAGCACAGGGATAATGCACCACAGGAAAACCGAGGCAAACCTGCACCACAGAAGAAGGAGCATATGACGGAGGCGGCAAAGGAAGAGCCTGGAATGGAGGCTGAACCTGAACTGCCTCCGCTTCCCGTACAGAAAGCACCTCCCATTCCGGCAGCTCCCAGAAAGGATGAAATCATCAGGATAGCCGGCGTAGAGATGTACAGAACCGAAATGGAGGAGTCGCTTGAAAAGGGTAAGGATTATCTGGTCAGCTACCGCACGATCTATCATATCGCCTTTGATGAGGACAAGGACCGATACAGGGCAAGCAAGGTATACTACAGCTCCGCAAAGGACAGCTTTGTTCCGATCATGCAGAAAGGACGCTATATGATGAGCGATGCATATACAGCCGACTGCCTTTCCGGCGGTGCTATACTGGGATATTCACAGGTCGTAAAGGATGAGGAGAATATGGAGAATGACGGGATGGAACGATAACATTCCGCATATCTAGAGAAAAAGACGCATAACCAAGCATAATATCAGAATTTGTCAAGAAAAATTTTTTAGCCCGAAAATACGCAAAATTGCAATTTATTACATGAATCTTGCATTTTGTGCATAGTTGGGGTATTTTTGTTCCGATTTCCCACCATTTTCCGGAAAAATTGAGCAAATTTGCTACGATTTTTTGCATGTCAAGTGTGCTAAAATAGTATCATGTAAAAGTGTAGCCATGGAGAGGAAAACGTCCATGGCTTTTATTTCGGGGGCAGATTGCCCCCGTATTTCATGAGAGGGCAGGAGCTATGAACAAACTGAACAACTACTATTACGCAAGCAGGAAGGACTGCATGACACTGTACCAGGATCTGGCGAAGAAGGGCTACAGATGGCATATATCCACATTCGTGGATGAAGGCATCCTTGAAAATATGGACAACCCGCTGAACATTGCGGAGGAGCACAATCTGATATGCATTGACAGGAAGAACCGCTTTGTCTTCACAAGCGACTGGATTCGCAAGGGGAAGGCATCTGCCAAGGCAATGCGTAGGGTCATTGCCGAGCATGCGGGCATCCAGGAATACTTCCAGGATGAAACGGAATATGGAAAGATGCTGGAGATCATATCCAACATGAAGGAGGCATTCATTACCGAAGGATATTCCACGCTGGATGAATCACTATCGGAAATCATGGATCTATATGGACTGGACAAGGCATCGAGGGAAAACCTGTATGAAGTGCTTGCAGACACCTACGAATACCTTTTCCTTGCGGCAGGAATACTTGTAAAGGAGGATCATGAACCATTGCCGGTCATTCTTCTGAAAAGCTTCAAACGTTGGGTATCGGAAAATGCGGTGGATGTGCGTCAGTACAGATTATATGAAATCAGGTTCTAAAGACGGGGGCAGTTTGCACCCGTTTTCAGATAGAAGGAGGAAACAGGATGATTGATTTATTGAAGGAGGCTCATGATTCTGCAATCGAAATCCTAGATGAGGAGCAGATGAAGGAGCTATTCAGGGAGATTGAAGAAGATGAAGAATTCGGTAGCAAAAAGCAAGGCTAGACAGGATCTGGTGAACAGATATCTGGATTCGCTGAAGCAGGATAAAATTCCATGGCGTTGCGGATGGCTGAATGAGATGCCATACAACTATTCTTCGAAGAAGAAGTATCGTGGTGTGAATGCCATGCTGCTGAACTTCATCTCAATGATGAATGGATGGCTGGACCCGAGATGGATGACATGGAATGATGTCATAAAACATGGATGGGCTGTCAAGAAAGGTTCAAAGTGTGCACATGTTGAATACTGGTATCCGATGCGTTTGGTAGATAAGGAAAGTAAAAAATGGGTAAAGGTATCCTGGGAAGAATACAATACCTGGAAAGCTAATCGGTCTAAAAATCAGTCCGAAACCGAAAATCTTGTCTATACACTGGGATGTAAATCATTTGATGTGTTCAATGGCGAATGCATCGTTGGAATTGACCCATACATTGAAAAGGCATCCGCAAAGATTGAGGCAACCCCATTCGTTGACAAGCTGATAGAGAATCTGGGTGTAACGTACAAGGAGGAAGGAAGCCGAGCTTTCTACAGCCCTTCAAAGGATATGGTAGTAATCCCTTCCAGAGAGCGGTTTGAATCGCAGTATGAATACGATGCGAAACGCCTGCATGAACTCTGCCATTCGACAGGTCATGCAAGCCGAAAGAATAGGGATCTGAGCGGAGAGTTCGGAAGCGAGAGCTATGCCAAGGAGGAGCTGAGGGTAGAGATTGCAGCATCCCTCATCGGGATTGACATCGACCTTCCATCTACGGATGCGAACCTTGACAATCATGTTGCCTATATCCAGTCATGGATCAAGGTCCTTGAGAATGATCCGGAGGAGCTGTTCAATGCCATTTCAGCAGCCCAGGTTATAGATGAGTATGTTCTGGAGCAGGGTGAATACAACCATATGCGTATCCAGCAGGACCTTGACAATCTGGCAGTGCATGAGGATGGAGTCTATGAGGTACAGCATGGCAAAGGAACAGAAAAGGTGGCAGTATTCGATTCACCATCCGGTCAGGCATATGCATTCCTATGCATAAAGGGAAGATTGCAGGCGTACACCATTCCAGAGGGATGCGACCTGGAACACCATCGATTCGGAAAGGATGACAGGATAGATCTGGATGAATACTTCATGGACGGAGGAATGAAGGAGCAGATCTACGACATGATAGATGAGGCAGGAATGCAGGAGGAGCAGGCGGATGATGAAATGGAGCTATAGATCCAACAATCCGGAAGCCTTTGATACATCTTGAAACGGGGGCAAAGTGCACCCGTTTTTCATCTGTTCCGGAATTTCATGTGGGATTTCCCACTTTCAATGAGCAAAAATGCTACCATTTTTTGCAGGGGAAAGGTGATAGAATGATATCGTAAAGAAAGTGAAGCTCTTTACAGGAATATCCTTTCTTCTCAAGGATGGGGGCAGATTGCCCCCATCTTTGTTCATGGAAGCACCAGGATGTAATAATCAGCAGGAAAATGAGCAAATTTGCTACCACTAAAGGTCTTGATTCTATAGTATAATAGTATTAGGAGGTGTTGGTTATGAAAAAATCAGTACTAATGAA
>JABUSD010000344.1 GCA_021442845.1 Holdemanella sp. | reverse complement strand
AATGAATTTGTGACAACACTGTTGTCACAAATTAAATACTTCGTTATAGATAGTAAAGTTAGGGTAGCTACCAAAGTATAAAAGATCAAAAACTTCAATAAATACAGGGGTTATAAGCGACAATGGCGGACCTGATGAATTTGTGACAACACTGTTGTCACAAATTGAAAACTTCATGCTTGATAGCAAAGTTAGGGTAGCTTTCATGGTATAAAAGACTAAAAACTTCAATAAATACAAGGGTTATAAACGATAATGGTGAACTTGATGAATTTGTGACAACACTGTTGTCACAAATTAAATACTTCGTTTAGATAGCAAAGTTAGGGTAGCTACCAAAGTATAAAAGATTAAAAACTTCAATAAATACAGGGGCTATAAGCGATAATAGTGAGCTTAATGAATTTGTGACAACACTGTTGTCACAAATAGAAAACAACGCCATAAGCGTTGTTCGAGGGGATGTGGAGATTTATTTCCACGGTCTTATTTAATCATGATTTTGAAGCTTGTAGGTGAAGATAAACTGAAGGTTATGTGAATTATGTAGTTAAATAGTAAAAGCCTACTGATAATGAGTAGGCTTTTACTTACAAAGGGGAAGGATTATGTGTATTACAACTAGTCGAGGTATCCGCCTCTAGCTTTAACACCGAAATGATTTTCTAACTGATGCATTGCTTCATCACTGATGGTATTTACTAATGGAAGGTGTGCAATCTTCATATAGATTTCTGCAGCTTTTTCTGCTGTTTCAATTAAACCGAATGTTTCATCAAGATCTTTACCAGCACCATAGATACCGTGCTGAGACCATACTACTAATCTAGCTGTAAGCATTTTTTCTGCAGTAGCGATACCGATTTCATTAGTACCGCATAACATCCAAGGTAATACGTTTACACCATCAGGGAATACAACGATACATTCTGTACACATCTGCCATAATTCCTTAGAGAATGTCTTGTCTGATAATTCCAGCACATATGTCATTGCCAATAAGTTTGTAGGGTGACAGTGTGTTACAACTCTATTGTTTGGATCCACTTTTAAACGTGCCATGTGTGACATTAAGTGTGCTGGCAATTCCGAAGTGAATTTACCACCATCGTTATATCCCCACAACAATTCAGCAACACATCCACAATCAGAAATTCGAATAACACCTAGATTTCCTTCTGGATTCTTTTCAACATTTTTAAAATACTTTCCTGTTCCTGTTACAATAAAATATTTTCCAGCTAATTCTTTTGCGTTAAATCCAAGTGGGATTTCACGGATCACTTCTTTAGGATTAACATATTCCAATACTTCTTCTTCGTTTAATAAGTAAGAGATGTTTCCTCCATTTCTTTCATCCCATCCCAAACGGTACATGTTTGAGCATGTTGCACACACTTCCTTTACAAAACTTGATTCCAAAATATTTTTCATTCTCTTTTCCTCCTTATTCTGGTTTATATATTTGAATCTTATAGGAATTTAACACAGCTTTACGTGCTTCCATAAGATTTTTGTACTCTTCATTGTGGATCATCTGCGCTAATATATTTCCTAATGCAGTTGCTTCTGCTGGCCCCGCATAGACGGTTTTCTTTGTGTAATTTGCAGTTAGCTGATTTAGATAGCCTGCCTTTGAACCACCACCTATGACATAGATGCAACTGTACTTTCTGTTGACATTTGCTTCTATTTCTCTGACTGTCTTTTCATAACACATAGCTAAGCTATTATAAACAACGCTAGCAATTTCTCCGACTGTTTCCGGTATTTCCTGTTTCGTGTTTCTACAGTATTCCTTGATTGCTTCAATCATAGAATCCGGTGCAAAGAATGCATCATCATTGACATCCACCTGACTGGAAATAGTCGCTTCTGTTGCGAAATCACAAAGTTCTCCAAATGAATATTCATCATTCAATTCATGGCGGACACTTTGAATCATCCATAATCCCATAATGTTCTTTAAATAGCGGAAGCGATATTCGTAGCCTCCTTCATTTGTGAAATTGCCTTTTGCACTATTCGCATCCATCAATGCCTTCTTTAATTCCACACCCATTAATGACCATGTTCCTGATGAAATATACAATCCGTCTTCTAAACATGGCATAGCCATGATAGCGGAAGCAGTATCATGGGAAGCACACTGGATTACCTTTGTGTTGAATCCTACCTTCTCAACAATTTCTGGTAAGAAATCACCAACTGGTGTTCCCGGTTTCTTTAATGGCAAGAACATTTCTGGTTTTAATCCTAGCTGTTTTATCAATGCGCGATTCCAGTTTTTAAGTTCTGGATCCACTAGCTGTGTACTGGTTGCGTTTGTATATTCGCTTTGTTGAATCCCTGTCAATCGATAATTGAAATAATCAGGAATCATTAAAAATGTCTTTGCCTTTTCAAATAGTTCAGGTTCCAATCTTGCATCTGCCATCAATTGATAGATTGTATTGAAAATCTGTTTCTGAATTCCTGTTGTTGCATACAATTCTTTTTCTGGAATAAGCTTATAGACTTCATCATCCATCTTTTCGGTACGGTTATCACGATATCCATATACATCCCGAATGCGATTTCCATTCTTATCAAGCAGGACATAATCGACAGCCCATGTATCAATTGCCATACTAACGGGAATCTTGTTTATTTCTTTACAAACCTTCAATCCATTGATAATTTCATTGAACAATGTTTCAATATCCCAATACAAATGACCATCTTTCTTCTTCATGCCATTTTCAAAACGGTAGATTTCTTCTTCAATAATCTTTCCGTTTTCAATATGGGCAAGAATATGCCTTCCAGAGCTTGCTCCAAAATCAATAGCTAAATAATAGTTCATAGTTGTTTTCCTCTTTCATCTACTATTCTAATGATAGACACTTATATTATTTAGGTCTTTAAAAATATTTTTTTAGGACTTTTCTTGCAAAATGAGATATACTTTAAACATGAACAATAAATTATTAAATTATCTGATTGATGAAAGTGAAGAAGAAAAAGAATACTTAAAGACGCAGACAATCAACAAGGATATTTATTCGGATAGCGATGAATTTGTTATCAATAAAGATAAATTATTAGAGAAAGGAAAACTTATAACCGTTCGAAAGCACAATCGTTATGCGCATTTCCCTAAGCATAGTCATGATTATATTGAAATGTTCTATATGGTAAAAGGAGAATCTACTCACATATTAAATGACACCGATGTGATTACTATGCATGAAGGTGAATTATTAATTATGAACCAGAATTGCACACAGGAAATATTACAGGGAACAAAAGAGGATGTTGCCGTTAATTTCATTGTTCTTCCACCTTTCTTTGATCAGTCTATTCCTTTTTTAGAAGATGATAATGTCTTAAGAAGATTTTTGATTTCTTCAATAACAGGAAAACTTTCCTCAATCAGTTATCTTGTTTTTCAGGTAGGAGATGCTATACCTATTCAGAATCTATTAGAGAACATGATATGGAATATGTGGAAGTCAGATATGCCTACCAATAAGATCAATCAGTTATCGATGGGATTGTTGCTGATGAATTTATCCAACTATTCAGAAAGTTTGAATCTTCAACCAGATTATGAACAGAATCTGCTGTTCACAATCATGCAGTATATCGAAATCCATTATGTGGATGGTTCATTAAAAGAATTATCTTTAAAACTGAATCAACCAGATTACTATCTAAGCCGTTTGCTGAAGAAAGAAACCGGGTGTACATTTAAACAGTTATTACAGGAAAAGAAATTAAAACAGGCTGCATATTTACTATCTAATACAACATTAACTGTAGAAGCTATCCTTTCAAAAATTGGCTATAATAATTCTTCCTATTTTTATAATCAATTTTTTGATTTATATAATATGTCGCCTAAACAGTATCGTGATTCTATGAATACACTAAAAGAAAAGGCAGAGTAATCTGCCTTAATGTTCTTCTAATAGACATACACTTAATGCGCACATCCCTTTTTCCTCTCCTACAAAACCTAGCTTTTCACCACGTGTCGCTTTGATGGAGATTCTACTCATATCACAATGGAGTGCATTGGCGATATTTTCTCTCATCTTTAGAATATGTGGTGCCATCTTTGGTTTTTCCGCCATAATAGTAGCATCCACATTTCCAATGTGATATCCTTCATTGTTCATCAATTCATAGACATGTTCTAGAAGATGAATGCTATTGGCATTTTTATAGGCAGGGTCTGTATCAGGAAAATGTTTTCCTAAATCACCTAAAGCTAAAGCACCTAAAATGCTTTCCGCAATGGCATGAGTCAATACATCTGCATCCGAATGTCCTAACAATCCCAGTGTATGTTCAATACGAACACCCGCTAAAATTAAATCTCTTCCTTCAACAAGCTGATGAATATCAATAGCCTGGCCAATACGCATTATGCCCATACCACTGTAGAAGTAATTGTTTTTGCAGTATCGTTAGCTACACCATACCCGATAGCACAGTTACCAATTCCTTCATACCTTTCATCCAATCCCCATTTTTTTAGATATTCCAATCCTTCTTTGGAAGCGAATACTTCCTTGGCTCTGTGAATCCAGATTGCATTTACACCTAGTGCATGTGCTGCATTCAGCATATTCCCCATCGCCAAAGCACCATCAAATAAATATGTTGTCTTTGATAGTTCCTTGTTTGCCAATACGACAATGATTGTCTTAGCTCCATAGAATGGATCATTAGCAGCACCCATCACAGCTGCATTTAACTTTGAAATATTCTTAATTGTTTCTTCATCATTAATGACAACATAAGCTAATGGCTGTCTATTCATTCCTGATGGTGCACACTGACCAGCATATACGATTTTTTCAATCAATTCCTTTTCTACCTTCTTGTCAGTGAATACGCGTGTACTTCTACGTGTTGTAAGATTTTCATAAGCGTTCATAATTATTTCCTCCTTATAAAAAAGGCTGGTTTTACCAAGCCTTTTCATTAACGACAAACCTGTATATATTGTGGTGGACCACCGTTGACAATAACACTGGCAATAACTGTATCTCCCATTTCACCAGGTTCTCCACCATAGTTACCATGCACTGCCATACCATCTCCAATATAGATAGCGATATGATCAACACCACGTCCTCCATTATAGTAATAGATAAGGTTTCCTGGCTGTGGATTGTCTGTATAGTATCCATATGTTGGACAATACTGATCTGGCCACAACTGGTATGCATCCTGAACACCTGCATTGGCAAGTGCCTGTTGTACAACCTGTGTACAATATAAACCATCTGTAACTCCAACAAGTTCAATTGCGGCATTGGCAATTCGCTGATTTAAATCAGCATATTGATTGTTTGTTTGTGTACCTGTCGCATTATTTTCACCTGGAAACTGCACATATGGATCAATATAAGGTGCATCTACCGCAACAGGAGCATTCGTAGGAGCAACATTTGGCTCTTCGGCTGGTGTTAGCTGGATTTCTGGTGCATCCACTGCAACAGGTGCAGATACTGTCACATTTGTATTGGAAGATGGTTCTTCTGCAATTGTGACGGTTGGCTGTACAATGACTTCCTGTGCGTCAATATTCTCTGTTGCAAAGGTTGGTTGTACAATTGTTTCCTGAACGGAAATAACATCCTGTACAACAAGATCCTTTTCGATTGTTTCCTTTAATTCTTCTTGTTCATTTACAATACTTGTTGTTGAAGTTGATACCTGTTCTACAACATCCCCCATAATGTCTGTAGAAACGCTCGCAACGGCTGCACTCTGCTTTTGTGAAACATTTGTTTCCTCTTCCTTCAAGAAATAGGACTTTCCTTCAATTTCCTGCCAGCATTTTATAATCTTTGCATCTGAATTAACCACGTTATCTTTCACTAACTCTGGCTGTGATTCCATTGCGTATACTGTACTAATAACTGGAATCGTACTTGCTACTGCAACCGCAGCTGCTACTTTTTTCCCATTTGTTTCTAAATAGTTCATGTCGTTCTCCCCCTTTCATACGACGCGAATCCACTTTTACAATAACATAAATATCGTTTATGCGCAAATCATGATTTTCGGATATGCTTTCGTACTACATTTCTTTAATAAAACCATAATGAACCAGCGCTGTATAGATGCCATCTTCTGATACAGAATCCGTTATATAATCTGCAATCTCTTTAACATCTTCTACCGCATTTCCCATCGCAATTCCTAAACCTACATACTCAAGCATTGTCTTATCATTTCCACCATCACCAAATGCCATCGCATCATTTTTTGTGAAGCCATAATAATCCAGAATCTTCTGAATGCCAACATCCTTTCCGCCTGTATTGGAAATCAAATCGCAGGCAAGCGGACACCATCGACTTGCCTTAATCGTAGTTGTTCCTTTTAAAAGCTCTGGTTCTAATGCTTCTGGAAGAGCAATGGTAATTTCAATTAAATCATGCTGGGCAATTTCATCAAAATTATCAGCGACTTCTAATGTAACGCTGACTGATTTTAGGTATTCTACGATATCTTTTTCTTCATAATTTAA
>JABUSD010000262.1 GCA_021442845.1 Holdemanella sp. | reverse complement strand
TTGTATTAAAAGAATCAAATGATAAACGAATCATATGCGTTGCCCGTTTTTCATCCAATCCCATTGCAAGTAGTACGGCACTGGCATTCTTGGAATGTGATGAACATGTACTTTTTGCCGATACACAGATACCTTTATGATCCAGTGCATTCAATAGCACTTCACTTGTAATCTGATCAAATGAAATATTAAGGATATAAGGAATCCCTTCTTCTGGGGAATTCACATGGGCTCCTTCTATCTTCTTTAATTCATTTCGTAGATAACGATTGATTGTTTCTACATGCTTATAGGCTTTTTCCTTTTCTTCCAATGCAAGACGAATGGTTTTTGCCATAACGATATTCGCAGGGGCATTTTCCGTTCCACCACGAAGTCCCTGTTCCTGCTGTCCCCCTTGAATAATTGGCATCAGCTGAATATTCTTTCGTTTCATTAAAAGGGCACTTCCCTTTAAACCATGAATCTTATGCATTGATACCGTTATTAAATCAATCTTTTCAAAAGGAATATCTATCTTTGTAAAGGATTGCACACAATCAACATGATAAGCACATGTTGGATTGGCATGGACAACGTTAGAAATCGCTTCAACGGGATTGATTGATCCAACTTCATTGTTGACATGCATAGTGGATACAAGAATTGTATCCTTACGCATTCTTTCCTTTACCAGTTCTGGTGTTACAATTCCCTTTTCATTGATGGGCAGCTCTTCAATTTCAAAGTTGAACTGTTTTAAAAATTCCATAGAGTGCGCAACCGATGCATGTTCTACATTGCTGACAAGAATGTGTTTTCCTCTATGCTGATTGGCAAGGGCATAACCGATGATGGCCAATGAATTGGATTCGCTTGCACACCCAGTAAACAGAATCTCATTTGGCATGCATCGGAAATACTTTGCGATAGCGCTTCTAGACTTCTCAAGTAAAGAATGCGCATTTCTTCCGAGTTCATGAAGACTATCCGCATTCCCATATTGTGTATCTAATAGCTGGCTATAAACATTACGAACCTCTGGGCGTACAGAGGTCGTAGAAGAGTTATCAAAATAAATCATTACTGCACCTGGTTCATGACAGCTGGATCCTTTTTAGCGATCAGCTTTTCATAGATACCTGGGTGTGTGTTTTCGATTGCCTGAATCGCAATCTTCAATGCTTTTGTATATTCTCCATTGTGGAAACATAATTCAGCATGTGTCAATTCAGAATCCATCTGAGGATAGGAACTTCTGAATCGGTTACCAAATACAATGGCATTTTCAACCATGATGGCAACTCCAATCAGGTTGTTTGCGTTATTGTATAATTTGTAGATAAAATCAATAGCTTCCTGTAAATCGGCATTCAATGTGGCAACATCCAATGGTGTATGATCTAAGATGACACGTACACGATTGACTAAGCGTTCTCCTTCATTGATATCTTCATCAAACTGTCCAGAAATGCTTGGCAGATTTCTTGTTGCGACATTTAAACGTACTTCATTTAAGATTAGCTGTAGCTTGATAATCTGTTTCTTAGCACGTGATTCATCGGCATTTGCTCCTAGTAGCATCTGCTTCATCTTCTTAATCTGTTCATAGAAATTCTGTACTTCATCCGCATAGACTCTATATTCATGAACGACACTCTGATTTGGCTGATCCGAATTAACAACCGCTTCAATGTGATCACGTTTTGCCTTTAAGTCTTGAATCTGTGCATTGGCAGCAATGAAGCTCTTTGTCCAATCATCAAGACCAAAACGATCTTTTGTGTTGGCATATAATACTTCAACCTGTTTCAATTCATCATATAATCCATCAACAATTCCCAGGATTTCCGTTAAATCAGACTGGATTTCTTCATACGCCTGTTTTTCTTTTTCAACATTATCCTGTACTTCTAATATCGCATCCGAAATTGTATCCAATGTAGGCTGAACGGCTTCTCCAGCTCCCTGATCCAGCAAGTTGATTGTGTTCATCAAGGCTGCTTCTACTTCAGCAATCTTCTTATCGCATTCCAGATAAGAAATATCAACACCTTTTTCTGAAGCCGATGCTACATTCTGTTTAACCTCTGCAATAGCTCTTGGTAAGATAACCTTTGCCTGTTCATACAGTCCTGGATATCCAGCAATTCTTGAAGATGTTTCATTCAAGCGATTGCTTAGCTTATCCAATTCTTCCTGTGCTTTATTAAACTCCGATGCATACATCCATTCTTCGAAGTTTGTAAATCCATCTTCAATTTCAACAAGCAATGCATCAAAATAAGGTGCTGCATCATAGAATGAAGCACGATTATCCTGGAATACTTTCTTAACACTTGATAAACGTTCCTTGACTGCATTGGCCTGTTCGCGAACTTCTCCTTCTCTTTGAAGGATATTATCCAATGTTTCAGAAACGATCTGAAGTCTATCTTTTGCATCCTGAAGAATTTCTTCCAGATCATCCATAGAACGCTGTGCTTTCTTTATCTTACGTGAATCTAAGAATTCTACCGCATCCGTAAATAGATGTTCACATGTCTTGATATTCTGAACACATAATTCATATTTAGGCTTTAACTGCTGTACCTGTTCTAGCGCTTCCTTATTGCTGCGCCCAAATGCTGTGGCTTTATTATACTTATAAGTGATTGCACTATTGCGAAGTTCATTCACTTCAACTTCTAAATCCTGAAGGCGCTTTTTAGCTCGACTGTTTCTTATTGTCTTAATCACAATTATAAGTAGAATCAACACTAAAATTGCGATTGCGATATAAATCATCATCTCTGTTGATAGATTCTTTCTCAATAATTTATATAATTCTTTCAATAGATTTAGAAGGAATTTGCCTACCTTAATTAGTACGTCTTTCACTACTTTCCATATCTTTTTTAGTACATCCATAGCGATACCCCCTGACAATCATTAATATTATAACAAAACTTGATATATGTTGCACTACATTAACAAATTATTTTTTGGATATCATTGATTTTTAAACCTTGTTTTGTTATGATGTTTAAGCATAAATTGATAGCAGCATGCAAAGTCTTATAAAAAGCGTTGCAAGCATATATGTGTGATACGAGTAAGCTAAAAGCTGATAGACATGAAAGTATCTTTTGCAACACATTATAAGATGATTTGTACTGTTATTGTTTTATGAAGATAGAACAATAGGAGAAAAAAATTATGTCAAGAAACACAGGAAGTACTTGGAAAAAGTCACGTCGTTTAGGTTTCTCAATCCTTGAAACAGGACAGGAATTAACAAAACGTAACTATGCTCCAGGACAGCACGGAAATGGTCGTCGTGCAAAATTAACAAACTACGGTATTCAGATGCAGGAAAAACAACGTATCCGTAATACATACCAGCTTAGTGAAAAACAATTCTACAACACATTCAAGAAAGCAAGCTCTCGTCCAGGATCAACTGGTGAAAACTTCTTAGTCATGTTAGAATCTCGTTTAGACAACCTTGTATATCGTATGGGATTTGCTCGTACTCGTCGTGGATCACGCCAGTTAGTAAATCACGGACACATCTTAGTTGATGGAAAGAAAGTTGATATCCCTAGCTTCCAGGTTAAACCAGGACAGGTTATCGAAGTTAAAGAAGGAACTAAGAACAACGCAGCTATCGCTGATGCTTTAGAAGCAACAACTACAATCGTTGATTTCGTTACAGTTGATAAAGAAGCTAAAAAAGGTACTTATGCTCGTTATCCAGAACGTAAGGAACTATTCACTGCTCAGGAAATCAATGAACTATTAGTAGTCGAATTCTACAACCGTTAGTTTATGAAAAAGGACTTCATTCGAAGTCTTTTTTTGTTTGACTTTTTTATATATGAAATCTATAATGCACCTAACAAGACAGCCAGAAGGTGAGTGCAGATCACATAACTAAAAATAGTCGTCAACTTGTCAGTCTAGGACGGCTATTTTTTATGTATATAAGAAAAATCAGACACCTCTTAAGAAGTGTCTGTGCTTTATTTTCCGATAAAAGTAATTTTTTCTGCAACGAAAGAATAATTAAAGTATGTATGTCCATCTTTATTGACTAGACGTGTCGCAATTCTTCCTTTTACACTGATGAAGTCGCCTTTTTTTGTTGTACTGCATAGCGTTTCGGCAAGTCCTCGCCATACTTCTACCTGAATTTCATCATATTCATATAACCCATCTGAATTCGCATAGGATCTTTCTACACTTAGGGTTACGGTACATGTCTTGAAACCGTTGTTTGTTTCTTTCAGTTCTGGAAGTTCTACTACATTTCCTACTAATACAAACAGATTCATTTTCTATTTCCTCCGGTATGGAATCCATTCCATATCTATCACCACCTTCTCTACTAGAATATGAAAAAATGCTAAATAAAAAAAACAGGCTACTTTATGTAAATAACCTGGTTTATTCATGTTTAGATAATAGATATAGATGTAAATCTGCTTAAAATTACTTATTTAGATAAAATAAAACTATTTTGGAAATACTTTTGTCACAGTTTTATTTGAGTAATCCAGAGTATGGCAGATTTCATTAATCTCTTCCATTGTGATATCCTGAATACAATCAAAATGCTCCCAGAAATCATATCCTTCAACGTGTGCCTTTAATAGATCCATACAGACATTTTCATAGTTTTCCAGTCCTCTTATATTCTGTGCTACATTGCCTGGTACAAGCACTTCAAAGATTTCCTTGTCAATTCCTTCTGTCTTCATCTTTTCAATAAGACGATCGACAAGTTTGACAAATTCATCAATCTTTTCACTCTGGGCATAGAATAATATATTGGATGCTTCTTTCGAGAAGGAGCATTCCACTCCCTGCATCTGTCCTATGATGCGCCCATCCAGCCATTTCTGATATTCTGGATTCAAAGGGGAAAATAAGGAATCCAGATAGAGCTGTACACATAGTTCTGTCTTTAATGCTTTTTGAATATCCTTTTCGGGTTTCATCTTATAGCCTACACAGACATAAGGAAGGGTAATATCCATATGAGATATGCTTTCTTCCCTTACAACTTTATCATCTTCCTTTTCCATATGACGGACAATCTTTCCATTCAGTTTAGATGGATAGTTCTTTTGATGGTTCTCTACATATTCAAAGATTGGTTCAATTTCTTTGCCGGTAATTCCAATTAGTGTCAATACAGATGGATCATAGTTATTGTAGTAGAAAGCTTCCAGATCTTTGACTGTCATATTAGAGATATCTTCCCGATTTCCTAATACATCAATACGAATTGGATTTTTTTCATATAAGGAATTCCATGTTTCGGTTAATAGCCTATGTTCAGGACTTTGCTGATACATATCATATTCACTCAGGATGATTCCTCTTTCCTTTTCAACGGATTTTTCATCAATGTCCAGTGTCTCCACAAAGCGAAGCAGAAGATCCAATGGTTTATAGATATCCGCTGTTGTGGAAAAGAAATAAGCCGTTTCGGTATAGGATGTAAAGGCATTTGTCTGTGCCTGCATATTCGCAAAGGCCTGGGTTACATCTTCCCCGTTTAAGCGAAACATCTGATGTTCTAAATAATGCGCGCATCCACTGCGATACTGGACTGTCTGCCCGTTCACATCCTGCATTACATCAAAACCTCCAGCTGGTGTAACACACATGAACAGCGATTTTTTAAATTCCGGCTTATGCACCAGAATTACATGCAAACCATTTGAACATGTCTTTTCTATCTTATTCATATTATAATGCATCATTACATTCCTCCACGATGCACACAGAAGCTAGTTTCAATCGTTTTGCTGCTGTGCTGACATCTTCCTTTGTCACATCTGAAACCATCAAAATGCGATCCTCCAATGTTCCTGTTCGCATCAGCATCTCATCTAGAAAGGCACTTTCGATATAGAAAGTGGAATGATCCAGGTTTCCTATCATCGCATCGGTTAAATCCTTCTTGGCTATATCCAGATTGATATCTGGATAATCCATCTGGATTAACTTGTTAATCTGTTCTTCAATCAATGAAAGTGCCTGTTTTACCTGATGTTTCTTCGTTCCTAAATGAATGCATAGAACGCCATCAAAGCGTATCATATTGGATGAAATCGAATAGCACAGACTATGCTTTTCCCGGACATTTTCAAATAAAAGATTCATCGGTGCCTGTCCTAGAATGGAATTCATAACCATGGCATTATAATATTCTTTTCCATCCACTTCACTATTTGTGGAATAAATTAAAGATACATAGGTCTGCTCTATGTCTTTTTGAATTGTCTTTGTCTTTACTTCTTCACTTGTCAAAAGAGCATAGTCCTTTTTGATTGGATTCTTACTATCGATGCTTTCCAGATAGTTTTGAATGGAATCATCTAAAACACCACAGACATATATATGCTTATCCTTTGATTGATAGATGGAATATACATCTTCAATATCTTTTAAAGTAACCTTATCCAGCTCTTCCAGATAGCCATATACCTGAATGGATACCTTATGCTTTTCATTGGCATTCTTTAATGCCGTTGTCATTGATAAATATCCTGGATCATCCAGTAAGGATATCAATCGATTTCTTAATAGATATTTTGCTTCT
>JABUSD010000243.1 GCA_021442845.1 Holdemanella sp. | reverse complement strand
CTATACAGGAAATGATGAAATCGGCAGTGAATTAGGCGTTGCGATTAAAAACGCCATGGCAATTGCTTCTGGTATCATTTCTGGCCTTGGTTATGCCGACAATACACGTGCGGCCTTAATTACACGTGGCTTACAGGAAATGATCCGCTTTGGTACTGCCTTTGGTGGTAAAGCACAGACGTTTGTTGGTTTAACAGGTGTAGGGGACTTGATTGTTACATGTTCATCCATTCATTCCCGTAATTTCCAATGTGGATATCAGATTGGCAAGGAAAATGATGTTAAGAATTTCTTTGCCACAAACACAAAAACAGTCGAAGGTGTTCGTACCGCAAAAATTGTCCATTACCTGGCAAGGGAAAAAGGCATTGAAATGCCAATCTGTGAAGAAGTCTATCAGATTCTTTACTGTGGAAAAGAACCGAAGACATGTGCCCAATCCTTAATGCTGCGTGATTTGAAGAAGGAGTTTTAATATGGCTAAATTTGTGAATAAGGAATCATTGACACAGACATTGACGGAACAGTTGAATCTGTCAAAAAGAGATGCGCGAAATGCGGTTGACCTCATCTTCAATGAGATGAGCGAAGCGCTTATTGTTCATGGTGAAATTGATATTTCTGGATTTGGTAAATTTGAAATTTTTGATCGCAAGGAACGAATGGGAATCAATCCCAATACACAGGAAAAAATCATTGTTCCTTCCAGCAATCTTCCTAAATTTAAAGCTAGCCAGACTCTAAAGAATAAATGCAATCGAAAATAGGTCTTAGACCTATTTTTTACAATAGAAAGGATCAAAATGAAAAAGGGGATATTATTACTTCTTGTGATCATGCTTACAATTTCACTTGGTTTAAATATCTTTGTGGTTATGAAATCAAAGGATTTAAAAGAACCAGAAGAAATTGTCATTGAAACACCCAAGCTGACAGAAGAAGAAAAACGGTTACAAGCTTATAGGAAAGCACATCCTGAACTGGATGAAGAAGAAGCAAAAAAACAGCTTTTGATGAATCTGGATAAAGAAATGTATACAGATGCAAGTCCTGCTAAGAATCTAGATTCCAATACGGTACTTGTCAATGCCTATAACTATGTCAAAAAGGATTATGTACCATCGGATTTAGAACTTCTATATACGGATATACGAACGGGTGAAGAAGTCAAACTTCGCAAAGAATGCAAAGATGCCTATCTTGAATTATATGCCTATTGCCAATCCAATAATGTGGAAATGTCTTTAGCAAGTGGCTTTAAATCCTATGAAGCCATTGAAAAGGAATACAATGAAACGAAGAATGGATTTAAACCGGGTTATGATGAAAGACAGACAGGTCTTGTGTGTGATATTACTTTTGATATCTATTATCCTTTGGAACATATCAAGGAAGATGGATTCTATTCAACATTTCTAGAACATCTGCATGAATATGGCTTTATTCTTCGCTATCCAGATGATAAAACGGCGTATACTTTACAGTCGAATATTCCTTATCGCATCCGTTATGTTGGTAAGGAAGCTGCGAATGCTATCTACAAGGATCATATATGTCTGGAAGAATATATTTGTGTAATAAACCAGGGAATGTTATAATGCTTGAGAAGAGTGAGGGTTTTTATGTTCAAATATATTGTAGTTGCCTTATTATTTGCCGGGGCTTTGTATAAAATTTTTAAACAATAATGCTCTAAAGGTATGGCTTTAGAGCATATATTTTTTGGAGGTATCTATGTTTGCGTTATTAGTTACAATGGTTTCAGCCGTTATTTTATCGGTCATTATTTTATATTATCCCATTCCATCTTATCTAAAAGGAATCCTTGTTTTATTGACATTTTCCCTTCTAGCTTTATATGTAAGAGAATTTAAAAATGGCAATCTGCTTAAATTAAAGAAGTTGAATCTTGATAAGTTAAAGAAGATTCCTTTAAAAAGAGAACAGTTAGTAAAGATTGTTGATCTGAAATCATTTAAAAAAGGGATCCTTGATATTCAGATTAAGGATAGAAAGGATAAAAGGTATCATGTGATTGGCCTTGCCATCTATGATGAAATGCTGGAATCCGCGCATTCTTATGATCATCCTTTTTTAAGGCTTCGCTGTGATATCTATATCAATAAACATGGAAATATCCTATTTGCAGCTTTATCAAAGGATGGACAGATGGAAGTATTACAAAAGATTCGTAATAGCAGTATTGATGAATGTGCCTTGATGCTGGAAGTCTTTACATCTGAGCGCATTCGCAATATCATCTATGCGGAGGATATGAATTACATATTGGATCGCTTAAATGAAAAATATACATATCTAATTGAGTATGCTGTTCAATCGATGCAGGATAAAGACAATGATTCGATGTGTCAGATTGCTAAGAATCAGAATATTATATACGATAAAATCGAAGTAAAACCATGGCCACATCACGAACTGGATTGTGATTAAACCATGGTTTTCTTACCTTGATATTGGACATAAAAAAGAGTAAATTTATAATGAGTAAATTTAGAATCGAGAGAGAAAGGCTCTTGTTTACAGGAGCCGATCAATGTGATTAGGAGGAGGTGGATTATGGACAATAAGTTAAAGAAGAAGTCGCTTGCTATTATTCTAGGGCTTATGGCATTGTGTTTAGCGGGTATTATTTTTATCAATGGTCATCAGAAACATGAAACGATAAAAGAAGCTATGAAAGATGCCGTATTGCATGAACACAACAAGATTAGCCTATTTGGAATTCTTGAAGTCAATCCGGCTTTAGCTTCTGGCTTTATCGTTACGGCAGTACTTCTTGTTGCTGCTTTATTAATCCGTATTTTTGTGATTCCTAAATTTAAAACAGTTCCTGGAAAGTTTCAGACTTGTCTAGAATTGGCAGTTGGTTACTTTAGTGATCTTGCCAAGTCAAACAGTCCTCATCAAAACAAATTTTTAGGAGCTTATCTATTCGCAGCAGGTGTATATATCTTTGTAGGTACCTGTGCTGAATTGTTTGGTATTCAGCTAATTACAACCAAAGGGCATTCAATGGCAATGCCAGCACCTTTAGCGGATATCAATGGAGCTATATCATTAGGTGTATTATCGTATCTGGCGATTTTATCGGGTGGTATTGCAGCCAATGGAATCAAAGGAGTGGGAAAGACTTTAAAAGAGTTCTCATTACCGATTTCAATGAGTTTCCGTTTGTTCGGTGCTCTATTAAGTGGTCTTTTAGTTACCGAACTGGTTTATTATTACTTCGCACTTAGCTTTGTATTACCGGTATTTGTCGGTATTATGTTTACATTGCTGCATGCCCTGATACAGGCATTCGTATTGACAATGTTAACATCCATATTCTATGGTGAAGTTTCAGAAAAAGAAGAACATGAAGAAAAGGCAAATGCCTAGGAGGGAATTATGAAAAGATTATTAACAAAAGCATATGTATCATTTTTAGCAATTTTATCTGTATTAGCCACTACAACACCTGTATTTGCTGCTGAAACAGCTGCAATGACAGATCTTGCTGCAAAGGCAAAATATGCTGCCATTACAATTGCAGCAGGAGCTGTTGCTGGTGCGCTTGCGATGGGATTATCTATCTTCAAATCCGTGGATGGAATCGCAAAACAGCCAGAGTCAGCTGGAAAAATCCAGACTGTCATGATGTTAGGGTTAGTATTTATTGAAACAGCTATCATCTATGCATTAATCGTAGCAATCCTAATCGTATTCGTACTATAGTAGGAGGTTTTGTATGCCTTTAAATATAGATATTCAACAGATACTTCTTCACATGTTTAATTTTATTATTCTAGGTGGAGGATTGTATATACTACTTTATAAGCCTGTCAAAGACTTTATGGATCAAAGAGAAGCCTATTTCCGTGATCTTGAAGCAAAATCAGTGGAAAGCCAGGCAGCTGCACAGGAAACAAAGGACAATTATGATGCCATGATTAAAGATATTCAGGTGCAGGCCGATGAAATCAAGAAAAAAGCAATCCAGGAAGCAGAAGCTTCTGCACAGGCAACGGTATCAAAAGCAAAAGAAGAAGCAGATTCTATCCTTAGTGCGGCAAGATTGAATGCCAATAAGGAAAAACAGAAAGCATTGGATGAAGCGAAGGATGACATCACAAATATGGCGATTGAAGCCGTTAAGAAATTAATGAATGAAAAACAGAATCCTTATGATACATTTATCGATGCGACTAAGAAGGGGATGTAAGAATGACTTTGAATAATACAAAAAAAGTAGCTATTCTTAAAAGTTCTATACGTCCCAATGATAAACAGAAAACAGATATACTGGAATTCTTAAAAAAGAAATACAACGAAGAGTTTGATTTACAGTTTGTACTCAATCCAGATGGTAAAGATGGATTCACTTTAGATGTTGAAGATATGCATTATGACTGGTCAAATGATGCGATCATTGAAAATCAGGTCAAGATGATGCGTAACCTTCCAAAGGAAGACAAAGAACCATCGAAAGGTAGAGTAGCCGTTATCACAAGTGCAACAAAACCAGATGAAAAGCAGGAAGATGAGATTCGTCAATTTATTAAGAATAAATACAAACACGATTATGAAATCCAATTTGTGATGGATGTCAATGTTGTGAATGGATTTACATTGGATGTTGGCTATGATCATTATGACTGGACAATGGATACAAAGATTGAAAAACTGTTACAGGCGATGAAACAATCCCAGGGAAGTACAAAGGAATACGCCTTTACAGTAAAAGAAGAAGTAGCAATGCCGAAAAAAGATCTTGTAGCCGTTATCACAAGTGCCATTCGTCCAACAGACCAGCAGGAAATCAATATCCAGAAGTTCATCAAAAAGAAATATGGTAAATTCTATGATCTGCGTTTTATCGAGGATTTATCAATGGAATCTGGATTTATGCTGGATGTCGGTTTGGATCACTATGAGTGGACAATGGATTCCATGATTGAACAGTTAGTCAATGTATGGAGAAATACCACTGCACAGGTAGATGACAATATTATTCCATTATTAAAGGATAGTCTTACAAACTGGACACCAAAGGTATATGAAGAGCAGATTGGAAAGGTTTTAGCCATTGGAGATGGTATTGCCACAATTTCTGGTTTAGGTGATGTATGTTATGGTGAGATTTTGAATTTCTGTGATGGAACAAAAGGAATGGTTCAGGATTTGCAGAAAGACTATATCGGATGTGTTCTTTTTGGGGATGACCGTGATATCCTGCAGGGAAGTGTCGTAAAGAGAACTGGAAGAATGGCCGGAATCCCAGTAGGGGATGAATTTATCGGTCGTGTCATTGATCCACTTGGAACTCCAATTGATGGAAAAGGGGAAATCAATGCCGTTCGTTACAATATGATTGAAAAACCAGCGCCAAGTATCATTGATCGACAGCCTGTCAACAGACCAATGGAAACAGGTTTGATTGCGATTGACTCCATGTTTCCGATTGGACGTGGTCAGCGTGAGTTGATTATTGGGGATAGACAGACGGGAAAGACAACCGTTGCCCTTGATACAATTTTGAATCAGAAGGGAAAAGATGTCATCTGTATCTATGTTGCGATAGGACAGAAGGCAAGTAGTGTTGCCCAGATTGTGGAAACGTTACGCAAGAATGATGCCTTAAAGTATTCCCTTGTTGTATGTGCTACGGCAAGTGATGCAGCACCAATCCAATATATCGCCCCTTATGCAGGATGTGCATTGGGTGAATATTTCATGGAAAATGGAAAAGATGTATTGATCGTCTATGATGATTTATCAAAACATGCCGTTGCCTATCGTTCCTTGAGTCTTCTTCTGGAGCGTTCACCGGGTCGTGAAGCATATCCTGGAGATGTATTCTATCTACACTCAAGACTATTGGAAAGAAGTGCCCATCTAAGCGATGAATTGGGTGGTGGAAGCATTACCGCATTACCAATTGTTGAAACTCAGGCAGGCGATGTATCGGCTTATATTCCAACCAATATCATTTCCATTACCGATGGACAGATCTTCTTGGAAAGCGATCTATTCTTTGCTGGACAAAGACCAGCGGTGAATGTCGGATTGTCTGTATCCCGTGTTGGTGGTGATGCCCAGATTAAGGCTATGAAACAGGCTACGGGAACATTACGTCTGGATTTAGCGCAATATCGTGAAATGGAAGTCTTTATGCAGTTCTCATCGGATCTGGATGATGCGACAAAAGCCCAGCTTCAATACGGTCAATCTTTGATGCGTATTCTTCGTCAGAAGCAGGCAACGCCTTTTTCACAGACAGAACAGATCATTCTTCTTGTCAGTGCGTTAAATAGAAACTTTATGAATGTAAAATTGAATCAGATTGATTCAAAGAAATATGAACTTATCAATTATGTAAAAGAACATGCACCAGAAATTGAACAGGAAATTGTTCATACTGGTAAATTGACAAATGAAATCAAATCCAAGATTATTGGCTTAGCGAATCAGTTTATGGCAGAAGGGAAATAGATATGGCAAATATCAAAGAGCTAAAAAGCCATATGGCATCCATTCGTGATATGCAGAAAATCACCAATGCGATGTATCTGATCTCTTCTTATGAAGA
>JABUSD010000214.1 GCA_021442845.1 Holdemanella sp. | reverse complement strand
ATCTGGTAAATATATTCCAAAATGGACAACAAAAGTTGAACCAGAAGAATATGATATTTATGATCAGAAAACTGGTGATTTGATTAAATATGGCACACTAATGTAATTCCATAAATTAGAGCTGTAACAAAACTTGTTATAGCTCTTTTTATGATATACTTTAGAAAGTGAGGGAATTATGAAAGTATTAATATTAAATGGAAGTCCAAGAATCAATGGAAATACAACGGTTGCATGCAATGAATTAAAAAAGGGTTTTGAAGAAAACAATGTAGAATGTGAAGTCATTCAGATTGGAAACAAATCCATTCGAGGATGTATGGCATGTCGTTATTGTCATACAAATGGTCAATGTGTCTTTGAAGATGAAGTCAATATCTTATCTAAAAAGTTTGAAGAAGCAGATGGCTTGATTGTAGCTTCTCCTGTCTATTATGCCAGTGCCAATGCGACCTTAATTGCTTGTCTTGATCGTATGTTCTATAGCTCTCATTTTGATAAGACAATGAAGGTAGGAGCTAGTGTTGTCATTGCAAGACGAGGGGGATGTTCATCGACATTTGATGAATTGAATAAGTATTTTACTATCTCAGGTATGCCTATCGCATCCAGTTATTATTGGAACAGTGTGCATGGAAGAGATAAGGAAGAAGCATATATGGATGAAGAAGGTATCCGTACTATGCATAACCTTGCCAGGAATATGACTTTCCTTATGAAAAGCATTGCCCTTGGAAAAAAAGCCTATGGAATGCCAGAAAAGGAAATAGGACCTGCTACCAATTTCATCCGTTGAAACAAAGTCAAATTTGTGATATCATAATGTCTGTATTGTCTAAGGGGGAAATTATATGTCAAACAATATAAATAAAAAACAATTAGCAGATAAAGTAGCTGAACAATTAAAAATTTCTAAGAAAGATGCATACACATATGTAACATGTGTATTTGATACAATGTCTGATATTCTGGCAAATGATGGGTCAGTGGATATCTATGGATTTGGAAAATTCTCTGTATCAACGCGTGCTGGTCGTATCGGAATCAATCCTAGAACAAAGGAAGAAATTGAAATCGATTCAACTCGTTCGGTTAAATTCAAGGTTAGCAAAACATTAAAAGATTTAGTTAAGTAAAGTGGTATTTCAACAAAATATCACTTTTTCTATTGTATCTTGATGATATAATAAAAAGAGATAAGTAGAGGTGATAAAATATGAGTTTACCAATTTATATTATCGGTCATAAAAATCCGGATTCAGATTCTATCTGTTCAGCAATTGCTCTGTCAGAACTGAAACAGAAACAGGGAATCAATGCGATTCCAGCAAGACTTGGAAGAGTTGCGCAGGAAACAAAATTCATTTTAGATAAGTTACATCTTCCATCACCTGTATATCTAACAAGTGCAAAGATGACATTATCGGAAATCCAGATAGATGATGCCATTACTGTCAGTGTAAGTGATAACCTTCGTAAGGGATGGGATGTTGCATTGGATAAAGGAGCAAAGACATTGTATGTTGTCAATGATGAGCAGTCATATGAAGGAATTGTTACTGTGGGGGATATCTCTCGTATTCAGATGCAGGAACTAACCGAAACGGCAAAATTATTAAAGGAAACACCGCTTGAAAGTATTGTAGCTGCCTTAAAGGGAAGCTTTATCTTAAAAGGGAATATGGAACGTTCCGGGTATGTGCGTATTGCCGATAAGAAGATGATGGCACGTGATCTGGAAGGGGCTATCATGGTTTTAGATGACAGTGAAGATGCGATGTTCAAAAGTATTGCCAAAGGGGCTGCTGTCATTATTGTTGCGGAAGGGTATCAGCCTGATGATTTAATTATCCAGATCGCAAAAGAACGTGGTGTTACAATGATCTCTACAAACTACAACATCATGAAGATATTGCAGATGATCTATCGTTCCATTCCATGTGGAATGGTTATGACACCATCAAAGAATATTACCCGTTTCTCGCAAAATGATTATCTGGAAGATGTGGAAAAAGACATGTTGAAAACACGTCATACATCATATCCGGTTGTAAATGAAAAGGGAAATCTTGTTGGTTCGGTTGCTCGTTATCACTTGTTGAAAGCCCATAAGAAGAAATTCATTCTTGTTGACCACAATGAAACATCACAGAGTATCAATGATATTGATAAAGCGGATATCGTTGAAATCGTGGATCATCACCGTATTGGAGATGTCACTACCGATCATCCAATTTCATTTAGAAATATGATTGTTGGTTCAACTTGTACAATTGTTTCCCTGATGTATCGGGAAGCAAATATAGAAATGTCAAAAACTATTGCGACACTACTTGCATATGGTATGATTAGTGATACAATGAATTTCCATTCTCCTACAACAACAGAGATTGATAAAGTTGTCGCATCCCAGTTAACAGAGAAATTTGGATTGAACTTTGATGAAATGGCAGCGGAACTGTTTGGTCATACCGCAACCATTAAGGGGAAGGATTTTAAATCGATTCTTTATAATGATATCAAGGAATATGTATTATCGGGAAATCATGTAGCGGTATCACAGGTATTCATCTATGATTTAGATGTTGTTGCGGAAATCCATGATGATTTCAAGAAATATATGAAAGAACAGAATGATATTCGTGGATATGATCTGTTCGTGATGGTATTTACAAATGTTGAAGGAAAAGGTTCTAAATTTATCGCAGTGGGTAAATTTGCCGAACCGCTTGACTGGGTTTTTGAATCGTTTGAAAAGAAAGGGTACGTATCTAGAAAGAAACAGATTGTACCATGCATTGCAGAAAAATTTGAGTAAATAGTGAGGGGTGAGTTCGTGAATATAGTGGATAAGTTTACTCGATATGTAAAATTTGATACACAATCCGATGAGATTTCATCGCTTACCCCAAGTACATTGAAACAATTGGAATTAGGAAGACAGCTCGTCAAGGAATGTGAAGAAATTGGTTTTGATGATGTAAAGATGAATAAATATGGAATCGTATATGCCACTGTCAATGCGACAGCGCCAGGATATGATTCCATTGGCTTTGTAGCCCATATGGATACAGCGACAGAAATATCTGGAAAAGATGTCAATCCTCGTATTATTCATAAATATGATGGTTCTACCATTGAATTAAATGATAGGTATTCCATGAGTCCTAAAGCATTCCCTCATCTAAATAAAGTCATAGGGGATGATTTGATTGTAACGGATGGAAATACATTATTAGGGGCTGATGATAAGGCAGGCATTGCCATTATTATGCAGGCGATGGATGAGTTGATTCATAGTGATACCAAACATGGAAAGATTCGCGTTGCCTTTACATGCGATGAAGAAGTAGGTCGTGGAACTGACCATTTCAATGTGAAGGAATTTGGCGTGGATTATGCCTATACAGTGGATGGAGGCGCTATTGATCAGGTCAGCTATGAAAATTTTAATGCGGCTCGTGCCAAAGTTGTCATCAATGGAACAAGCATCCATCCAGGGGATGCCAAAGGAAAAATGGTCAATGCTTCTACATTGGCTTCTGAATTTGTTCTAAGCATGCCAAAAGAAGAAACACCAGAATGCACGGAAGGATATGAAGGCTTTTATCATCTGATTGATATGAAATCCAGTGTCGATAAGGCAAAGCTGGTTTATATCATCCGTGATCATTCCAAAGAGAAATTTATACAACGCAAACAGTTCATGATTGAAAATGTACAAAAGTTCAATGATGTCTATGGAAGCCGTTTTAATGTTGTGATTATGGATGAATATCCAAATATGGCTAATTATATTCATGATATGACTGTTGTTGAAAAAGCGTTCAAAGCCATTGAAAAAGTAGGGATAACACCTGGTTCTAAACCAGTAAGAGGAGGAACGGATGGAGCTCGCTTGACAGAACTTGGCTTAATCTGTCCAAACCTTGGAACAGGGTCGTATAATCATCACGGTCGCTATGAATTCGCCAGCGTCCAGAAGATGGAAAAGATGGTTGAAATCGTAAAAAATATTGTAACTTTATAAGATGCACATAATGTGTATCTTTTTTTTGTTGAATATCAAAATGTATTGATTTTGTGAACAAAATTAGTATTCTTTCTATTGAGTTTTAGTTAATAATTTTGTACAATTTCAAAAGATAAAGTGAGGAAATTAATTATGGACTATGGAAAAATTGCGATTGAAAAACATAAGGAATGGGCAGGTAAGTTAGAAACTACGCCAAAAATGAAAATTGAAACAAAAGATGATTTATCAGTTGCCTATACACCAGGTGTTGCTGCACCATGTTTAGAGATTAAAGATGATTTAAAAAATAGTTATGTATATACAGGAAGAGGAAATACAGTAGCTGTTGTATCAGATGGTTCTGCTGTATTAGGATTAGGAAACATTGGACCAGAAGCTGGTATGCCAGTTATGGAAGGAAAATGTGCTCTATTCAAATCATTGGGTGATGTCAATGCCGTACCACTTGTAATTGGTACACAGGATACAGAAGAAATCATCAAAGTTGTAAAGGCATTAGAACCAAGCTTTGGTGGAATCAACTTGGAAGATATCGCCGCACCACGTTGTTTTGAAGTGGAAAGACGTTTACAGGAAATGATGGATATTCCAGTATTCCATGATGATCAGCACGGTACAGCTATCGTTGTATGTTCTGCATTAGTAAACGCATTAAAACTAGCTAAGAAAGAAAATCCAACAATCGTTATCAACGGGGCTGGATCAGCTGGTATTGCGATTGCGAACTTAATCTTAAAGTTAAAATTAGGAAATATCATTATCTGTGACTCAAAGGGAATTGTTACAAAAGATCGTCCAAATTTGACAACAGGTAAAAAGGAATTAATGGATAAAGTGAACCTAAACAACAAGAAGGGATTGTTGAAGGATGCTTTAGAAGGTGCTGATGTATTCATCGGTGTCAGTGTCGCTCATTGTGTAACGAAGGAAATGGTTGCTTCAATGAATGAAAAGCCAATCGTATTGGCAATGGCAAATCCTACACCAGAAATTGATCCAGCTGATGCATTTGAAGCAGGTGCTTATATTGTAGGAACAGGAAGAAGCGATTATGCAAACCAGATCAACAACGTATTGGCATTCCCTGGAATCTTCAAAGGAGCATTACAGGCACAGGCTACATGCATTAATGATGCGATGAAGGAAGCTGCTGTTTATGCAATTGCTTCTTTAGTAAGCGAAGAAGAATTATGTCCAGAAAAAGTTATCGTTTCACCATTACAGAAAGGTGTAGCTGATGTAGTTGCAGCGGCTGTTAAGAAAGCTGCGATTGAATCGGATGTCGTAAGAAAATGGTAAATGTTGGACTCGTTGCTGAAGGTGGCGGTACCAAAGCCGCTTATACAGCTGGCGTATTGAAGTGCTTTCTAGAAAATGGCATTAATATCCACTATGTAGTCGGTATCTCGGCTGCTTCAGAAATCCTATGCGCTTTCACATCAAAACAGATTGATCGTATAGAGGTGACTGGAATTGATGCACCTTCTCAAAAAGGTGTTGTTGGTGTTACACCATTTCTTAAGGAAGGAAACTTCTTTGCCTTAGAAGGAACTGTCGATTATATCGAAAGAAGAGTTCCTCTTGATCTTGATAAGCTTTATAACAGTGATATTGAAATGGATACGGGTGTCTACAACATGGAAAGCCATGAAGTCGAATACTATGACAAGACATATATCAAAAAAGATCATGCCTTGATTATGGCAAGCTGTGCCTTATTGATTCTATGCAAACCAAGAAAGTTTTTGGGAAAAATGTATACCGATGCAGGTTTACGCGACATGATCAGTATTAACCAGAGTATCAAACATGGATGTAATAAGCACATTGTCATCTCTACAAAAGAAGAGGGATATGTTCGTAAACCAGCCCCTGCCTATCAGCTATGGTTATCCAATCTGCTTTATCATGATAAGATTATCACAGAAGATTTAAGAAGAAGACATGAACGATATAACGAACAGTGGGGTCTTGTCAATAAGCTAAGAGATGAAGGAAAAGCTTTAGTCATTCGTCCAAGCAAGGATATCGGTGTTACACGCTATACAACCGATCCAGAAAAATTAAAACCTTGGTTCCAGCTTGGCTATGATGAAACGTATGCACGTTTAGATGAAATCCGTAAATTCATGGAAGAATAAACAATGAGAAGTCTAGTTTAGACTTCTTTTTTTTGCGATAATATATAAAAGAGAGGTTTTATATGACAAGAGAAGTATTGATAAGAGCCGATGATTTAGGCTTTTCAGAAGGAATTAATTATGGAATTGAAAAATCTGTGCGACAAGGAATCATAAAAACAATAGGAATTATGACCAATATGCCAGCTACCCAGCATGGATATGATCTGGTAAAGGATTTAGATTTATGTTTTGGATTGCATACAAATATCTGTGTAGGAAAACCATTGTGTGATCCAAAGCTTGTACCGAGCATCTGTGATGAAAATGGCAATTTAAAATCATCAAAGACATACCGACAGGCTTTTAAAGAAGGATATGACTTTGTCAATCTAGACGAAGTAATTCTTGAAATCGAAGCCCAATATCAGCGATTTGTAGAATTGACAGGTGACAAGCCTCATTATTTTGAAGGACATGCAGTAATGAGCATGAACTTCTTTAAAGGAATGGAAATTGTCGCTAAA
>JABUSD010000032.1 GCA_021442845.1 Holdemanella sp. | reverse complement strand
TTATCAATTTTATCTTTAAACAAATGATTCGTTAAGGCAACAACACGCCCAACACCAATCATCGCAAGAATGGTTCCAATTCCAATCCCAATGATTCGTCCTCCAAAAACAAGGCCAATCAAAGCAGCTATCAATATACTGCATACATCAAATGCATTTTTTGTAAATCCAACTGGCTTCTTTATCACATCTGCAATAGCCTGTACAACGCCATCCCCTGGATTAGGAACAAGTCTAACATTTAATGATAGGGCGGCTCCAACTCCAGTGCAGATAATCGCAACAATCAAGACGAGAATTCTTCCTGCAAGGGATCCCATAAAACTGTCTGGATAGGCTTTTTCAAATACAGGGATTGTCAATACAAATATATTCATAAAACGGGTAAACACAAGACTTAATGGAATCTGGAGAATGTCCTTAATTAGTACACCCTTATTTTCTTTTCTTATGATATGAATTACTAATTCGATTCCTACAAGAATGCAATATAAGACAAGTGTCATATTCGCAAAATTAAGTCCTGTCAATTCTGATACAACATAGGCACTCGCAACAATAGGAGATACACCCAATGTGCTTTTTGTATTTAATGTAATGCCTAAGGCAAGAATCACTAAACCTGCCAGATACACTAGCCATCGCTTTGCTGTACTACTCATATGTTACCTCCATCCACTCATATATCTTTTTCATAACAGAATCCTTATAATGAGGTTCTATTCGATAATGTGCTGCATCCAGAGCTTCAACGCTTCCATCCTCTGGTGCATACGAATATGGAAATTCTTTCAACATGGATACATCATTCTTTCCATCTCCAAAGGTAGCCACTTCATCATAGGATACATTTAAATAATCCGCTAGAATCCTGACTCCGTTTGCTTTATTTCCCTCTATATCCGTTATTTCAATATACCCTTTACCACTTGGCGTATTATTTATATATTCATGATTCAATTCAAAGAATTCTTCCATTTCTTTTCTTATGGTTTCATCCAGAATAAAATAATTAATCTTTAGCACATCCAGATTCACTATTTCTTCCTTTGTTGACGAAAAATGAAACTGGGATACATAACGAGGAAGCAAGGAATCAATATGTTCCTTATCCATACCCTCTAAGGTTCTTCTAAGCACAAAGTTTTCAATTGCCTTTTCCTTAGATATTGTCACATAGATAGAATCCTTTGTCGTATATTCAAAGCCATATTCTGCATATCGATCCACCATCTTCTCTATAAAGCCTGGATTGATTCGAAATGTCTTGATGATTTCATGCTGTTCGTTAACAATCAATGCGCCATTCATAAGGATAAAATAGATTGGATAATCCCATATATCGATCCTCTGGATTCCTTCAATATTTCTTCCTGTCGATATCGCAAAATGCTTTCCATTCTTTATGACATCTTGAATACATTGTTTTCTTCTATCATCAATCTGATGTGTCTTATTTAAAAAAGTGCCATCTAAATCCGTTGCGAACAATTGAATCATACTATCACCCTATCTAGTTTACCATAAAAAAAATTGTGTATTAACACAACTTTTTCGCATCATAATAAATAGAAGCTTTTACTTCCTCTGCCTTTTCCTTTCCAAGCAATTTTTCCATAATCGCATAAGCAAAATCAATGCTGGCTGCAGCAGAAATAGCCGTGATGACATTTCCATCTGTTACGGTAAAGTCATAACAGTACTCCCCACCAAAGTCAGCATCCAATGCCTTGAAGCAAGTATATTTCTTCCCCTTTAACAAGCCTTCCTGCCCTAAAATTGTAGGTGCTGCACAGATTGCGGCAATTGTCTTGTTGTTGGTGAAGTAATGTATCTGGTCTAACACCTTCTGATTCTTACGGATTATTGTATGATGGGGTCCACCAGGAATGATCAGACATTCAGACTTTGAGAAATCATAGGCATCCATAGGTATGCTTGGTGAATATGTCACATTGAATCTTCCTGTTACACTTGTATTCTCTACAGATACAATATCCACTTGTAATCCCGCTCTTCTTAACAATGCGATGGGTCCCATTGCTTCTAATTCTTCAAATCCATTATCCATTAAAATTGTTACTATCATAGTTCTTCCTTCCTTTTCTATTGTATTATATCAGAATAGCCCATAATTATGCGAATTTGTATAGTTTATAAATATACGCTATAATAAAACAAAAGGAGTTTTTATTATGAAGAAAAAGCGATTATCTATATCTGACACAATAATTCTGGCTATTCTATTTATAATCTGCGGTGTTCTACTTTGTTTTTTTAATGTAAATATACTTTTGATTGCCGCAAGAATCGTTGGAATTGCGCTTTTGCTGATTGGAATCTATTTCCTATATGTATATTTTAAAAAGCGCATTTCCACTTCTACAACGCCGTTCTTTTTAGGAATTCCTAGTGCAGTGATTGGGATTTTTATGCTTGCCTCTCCAGAAAGCGTCATTGCGATTCTACCAATATTGATTGGTACTACATGCATTGTGAATTCGATTATATCCATGCAGAAGACATTCATCGCAAAGGATGCGAATGTTCCAACATGGAAGATTTCCCTTGTTATTGATATTCTATTCCTATTCATTGGCGTAATCATGCTTTTAAAACCAATTCAGGCATTAACATCTATCATAAGAATCACTGGTGTTGTACTGATTGCCGAAGCATTCCTATTGTTGTGGACAAGCTTCCAGTTAAAAGAAACCAGAAAGATTGAAAAAAATAACACTTCCCAATAAAATGGGGAGTGTTTATTTATCTAGCACACTCAGATGCACTTCCGATTAGTATTTCAATTCCATGCTTCATAGAATCCAGAATGATTTCCATAGATTCCTTGACTGCTTTTGGTGAACCTGGAAGATTCACAATCAATGTCTGGTTGCGGATAACCGATACACCACGAGACAACATAGCCCTTCTTGTATATTTCATCGATTCATATCGGATAGTTTCTGCAATGCCTGGCGCATTTCTTGTCATTACCGCAAGGGTTGCTTCCGGTGTTACATCCCGCATAGAGAAGCCCGTTCCACCTGTTGTCAGAATCACATGCACCTGTCTTTGATCAGATAGCCTTTTTAAATGTTTTTCCAATATTTTCTGATCATCAGGAAGAATCATAGTTTCGACAACTTCATATCCTGCTTCTTCCAGTATTTCTACAATAGCAGGTCCACTTTTATCCTCCCTTTGATTCATACTTCCCTTATCACTCATTGTGATAACAGCTGCACGTAATGCTGAATTCTTTCCCTCAACAACCATACAATCTCCTTCTTGAATCGTACCGCCCTGGATAACCTTCGCGAATACGCCAAGTCTAGGCATAATACAATCCCCTACCTGTTTAAATATGTTACATCCTGAATGACATTCCTTGCCAATCTGTGTCAACTCTAAAATCACATCATTACATTTTAAGATTGTTCCAACTGGTAAGCTCTTAAAATCAATGCCACTGACTAGTAAATTTTCTCCGAAAACACCATAATGAATCCCTTGTACTTTGTTAGAAAATTCCATTTCTGCCTCATAGTTTAACAGACTGACCTGTCGATGCCAATTTCCACCATGCGCATCATTTTCCAAACCAAAATCTTTTATGAACGTACATGCATGAATGTTCTGTTTTTCTGTCCCTTTCTTTGTAGAAATACAGACCGCTTTTACTATACCTTCCATACAAAATCACCGCTCTTTCCACCCGATTTATTAAGTAAGTGCACATCACTGATTACCATGGATTTGTCAATTGCCTTGCACATATCATATATTGTCAGCAAAGCAATCTGTACCCCTGTCAAGGCTTCCATTTCCACACCTGTCTTTCCCACTGTTTTCACCATACAATATGCTTCGATATAATCTTCTTTAATTTCAAAGTCAATCTGACATTTTGTCAGGGGAAGGAGATGACACAATGGAATCAGTTCACTTGTCTTTTTTGCAGCCATAATTCCTGCAATTCGTGCAACGCCTAATACATCCCCTTTTTTTATGGAGTGATAAATAATTGCATCCATGATTTCTTTATTGATATAGATCTTACCGGTTGCGATTGCTGTTCTTTCGGTTGTATCTTTATCCGATACATCCACCATCCAGGCATTTCCTTTATCATCAAAATGATTCAATTCCATATTAGCCTCCTATCTTTGACATGGATATACCTGCCATGTCTTTTTCAAAATCATGTCCTTGCGGCTTATTGTAGATGATTTCCTTCATCATATCTTCCAGATTCGTCCTATTTCGGACATTCATTCCATCCTTATGGAAAAGGCAGGCTTTAAGATAACCTGTACTTGTTAATCGAATACGATTGCATTGATCACAGAATTTACCATGAACAGGCTCAATAAATCCAACAGTTCCTCTATTCGTCTGATAATAAGAAGCAGGACCATTTCCATATTTGTTCTTATCTATTTCTACATTATCAAGCAAAGATAATATATCCTTTTTTGTCCTATGTGATACTTTATCATCTTTCATCGGCATTCGCTCAATAAACCGAATAGGAATTGAATGTAAATTTCCAAAATCAATAAGATTTAAAAATTCTTCATCTCTTGTTTCATCGAGAAGAACACTATTAATTTTTACATGCAATCCAATTGATTTCATATAAAGAATATTATGCACTACAAGATCGATACAGTCTTTCCCGGTAATCTCTTTATAACATTCTTTATCCAATGTATCCAAGGAAACATTGATTCCATCAATCCCAATTCTCTTTAAAGTATCCATATCTTCCTTTTTTAGAAGGGAAGCATTTGTTGTAATGGTTACTTCATGAACTCCATCCATCTTTTTAAGACTCTCAATAAAAGAAAGATATCCTTTTCTTGCACAGGGCTCTCCCCCTGTAATCTTAAAATAGCCAATTCCTAATTGAACAGCTACTTTACATATATCCAGTATTTCTTCATATCGCAAAATATCATTATGCGTTAAGGCATCAAAACCTTTACAGTATGTACAATTTAAATTACACCTGTCAGTAATGGATATACGCATATATTCTATCTTCCT
The DNA here is from genome assembly GCA_021442845.1 of Holdemanella sp. Lineage (GTDB taxonomy): Bacteria > Bacillota_I > Bacilli_A > Erysipelotrichales > Erysipelotrichaceae > Floccifex. Next base: position 1,779 of record JABUSD010000032.1, on the reverse strand, counting down.
GTTATATTGATCGTACATGTTTACTCCGTTTATCTTCCGCGAATGGAACGCTACCCATATTCTAACATAAAAAGAAGTAATCTTTTACTTCTTCAATGCCTCTAATTTATCTTTCTTACAGATGTCCGTAAACGGACATTTTTCACACTTTGGATTTCTTGCCATACATAAATATCTTCCAAAGAAGATGAATTCATGGTGACCACGGTTCCATCGTTTTCTGTCAATTTTACGTTTCAATTTTTCTTCTACCTGTTCAACTGTATCAAATGGTTTTGCCAATCCCAATCGTTTAGATACTCTTTCAACATGCGTATCTACCGCAAAACTTGGAATATCAAAGGCAACGCTTCGTACAACATTTGCTGTCTTTCTACCCACTCCCGATAAGGATTGAAGATCTTTATAAGTGGATGGCACTACACCATTAAACTTCTCTTCCAGATCTTTGGATAAATTTAATATTGATTTTGCCTTATTACGGTATAAACCAATTGTGCGTAGCTTATCCTCTAAATCATGTATATCCGCATTTGCCATCTGTTTTGACGTTGGATAGGCTTCAAACAGAGCCGGTGTGATCTTATTTACAGATTTATCTGTTGTCTGTGCCGATAAGACAACAGCCACCACCAATTGAAAGGGTGTTTCATGGTTTAATTCGCATTGTGCATCTGGAAATATCTTTTCCATCTCATCTAGAATCTGATTCCCATTCATCGCTGTCCATTCTCCACATCTTCCGCATCATATCCTTTTTCTGCCCATGAAACAAGAATCTTTTCAATATAGTTTAGATTTACCTTTTCATAGACAACAGCTTCATTTAATGCGACAACTGTCATTCTTTCACCAAATCGATTTGATAAATTAAGTATACGTTGAATATCATTTGAAGATAGTGTGCGTTTCATCTCAAATTCAAACCGTTCTATCAAAGAGTATTGTTCCTGCACTTCATTCCCCTTTAAATCATATAACCCCTGCATATCAAATTCGATGGCTCCATTTACAATGGATACATTGATATATCCTTTTTCCATGAGTGCATCAAAAACCTTTTCTACTTCATCTTCACTGAGTTTTAGCTTCTGGGCAACCTGCTTCTGGTTTACCGGTCGGTTTGTCTCCTTCCAATAATCGATTAACAGAACCGTAATCGCTTCATTTCCATCTAGATGAAGATCTTCCATATTCTCAAGAATCCAGTTTCTTCTTTGAAAATAGGGGGCATTCCATATATTCTTTTCCATACTTACAGTCCTCTTTCATATACGCGGACAAAGGTATCAAAATCGATTAATATTACTTTATCCTTCCCTTTTATCTCATAACATGGATTGTTGTAGCCATAAGCAAGCTGAATGGTAACGCAATCAATCCCATAGTCTTCTTTAGCAATTTTCTTTGCCTTATCATAGTCCAAATCCATCATTTCTCTAGTCGTAATCACATCTCCATTGGCATCAAACCAATATAAAGTTGCATTATCATATCCCTGGTAAGTTATATAATCAAAGACATGCCGAGTTAATCCTTTAATCTCTTTGTTTTTTTTCTGAATCAATACCATTTTCGAATTGATTTCTTCTTCATGAATACGCGAAGGTCCACTGATGAACAAAGACCAAAGAATCGCAATATTAAGAATCAGCACAGCCGAAAGAAGTACAGTAAGAGCTGTACTGGATATATTTTTTGTTACTTTTAATCTCATCTTTCGCTTTGCCATATCGTCTCCTTTTTCTATGCGATCATTTCAATCCATGTCTTTACTAG
>JABUSD010000360.1 GCA_021442845.1 Holdemanella sp. | reverse complement strand
AAGGTTCAGGAATAACATTTCTGGACTTTTTTGATGTCGGATCCTGCCGGAAGCGGATGGATGCACCGCTATTAAGAGCATCCAGAACCTTTTATAGAAAAGAAGGAGGATATAGCCATGAAACAGATATTTATAAAAGGGCTGTCCTGCCTGATGGCATTTTCGATGATGGCATCGCAGGTCGGTGGAACAATCTCTGCCTATGCAGAAGAGAATGAAAATGCTCCTCTTCCCATAGAGGAGAAGACCGTACAGGAAGATACGGAAACAGAGGCTGAAAAGCTAAAGAACAGCGAAGAGGAGATGACAGACCCTTCCGAAGCTGAAGCACAGGAAACTGAATCTGCAAAGGAAGAGGAAGAAGAGAAGAAAAGGAATGAAGAGCCTGAAAAGGCGGATGTATCCAGCCTTGATGGAATGGACTTCTCAAGCAGACGACTTCTTGTTGCCACATCTTCCATCGGTGAGGATGGGGCACTGATCGGATCATGCAGCAATGTCTATCTGATGCAGTATGACACGGTATATGAGGCAAAGAAGGCATATCTTGAATATTCGAAGACGGCGTATTTCGTTGATGTGGATACAACGGTCAAAGCCGCTTCGGATGATGCCGTAACCTATGGAGGCATGACAGAGCAGTCGAATCCGTTCGCAAGGATGAACCAGAATGCTGGAAGAATCAATGCATCCGGAAAGATTGCCCTGATTGATACAGGAGCGGCAGGTCCAAATGTAGTGGATGCCGTATCCGTAATCAGCGATACAGTCGGTGATGACAACGGACATGGAACATATATGGCTGATGCCATCGCATCGCAGAATGGTGATGCAAAAATCGTTTCCATCAAGGCACTGGATGCAGGAGGAAACGGTACTGTTTCAAGTGTCTATGCAGCCATCAAGCTGGCAACGCAGGCACATGCATCTGTAATCAGCCTTTCAATCAATGGACCAGCCGCAAACAGCCAGTCCATCAAACTGGCAATCCAGGAGGCGATGGCAGATGGAATTACAGTCATTGGTGCAGCCGGAAACAATGGAAGTGATGCATCCCTATATACACCAGGCAATGTTTCGCAGGCAGTCATTGTAGGAGCATGCGATGAAATGGGGCACAGGCTTCCTGGTTCAAACTATGGTGCAAATGTCGATTTCAATGTAGTGGCTGGATCAACATCCGAAGCGGCTGCAAAGATGTCTGGAATCGTGCTGAAGAATGGCACTGCACAGATTGATAATTTAACTGTCTTCCCGACAGATGAATCATTGATTCCTGAACAGAAGGAAGAGGAAGAAGAGAAGATTGTGGCTGAAGAGATTATTACAGCTCCAGTGACATATGCAGCTGGAAACTATCTTGTCAGCTATGACGTGGCACAGAAGATTCTGGCAGATGCAAAATCTCATATCGGATCTACTCCATATGTCTGGGGAGGACGTGCAAACAGCTGGACATTGACACAGGGTGGTCTTGACTGTGCCGGATTCGTAGATGTTCCTTTCTATATGCATGCACCGGATGCAAACAATATCAATACTACAAAGTGGACGAATGGTGCTACACCATTATGGCAGCTTGGTTCTGCCGGAACAGACTGGTGGGTTTCCATGCTTTCACGAAACGGTGTCGGATATACAGAGAACAGCTACTCGGATGCACAGCCTGGCGATATCGTAATATTCTATGACAATAATGGAAAGACAGAGCATATGGGTATCTATTCATCAGATGGAAATCTTGTGCATTGTGTTACAGGTATCATCAAGAATGGTTCCGCTGTTGCTGTCAACAATTCAATCGAATCAAGCATTCAGAGCTGCCTAGGACAGCTGGATGCAAACAAGTTCTGTGATAGATACAGAATCTACCACATCTCGCAGGGGGACACATACTTCACGCTGAAGAAGAAGTCAGCCAATCCGGAAATGACAAAAAACAACTTCTGCTATCCATCCAATGTGGATGAAGACGGAAACTGGATTTCGGAAAATTTTGAAGGTGCTATGTATGGTGTCTATTCAGACAGTGCATGCAATAATCTTCTGCAGACGCTTGTCATCAAGGCGGATGGAACAACGGATACTGTAAAGGCGGAAGCCGGAAAGACATACTACGTCAAGGAGATAAAAGAGCCGGAAGGATATAAGTTGAATACGGAAGTCTACAGGGTTGTTGCGACAAGCTCGAACAAGGATGCTCCGACTGTCATCGATGTCAAGGATATTCCTGGCAATGACCCGATTTCAATCGTCCTTGTGAAAAAGGATGCTGATAGACGAACTCTTTTGAAAGGGGCACAGTATACAGTCAGATACTATGCCGGATATTATACATTGAACGGAAGCGATGCCGTTGTTGACAATGATGGGGACCCGATCGCACCAACAAGTACGTGGGTTTTTGAGTCTGATGTCAATGGTAGGGTACGTTTAAATGACAACTTCTTGGTTTCTGAATTAAGTGATGATCTATATTATGAAGTATTCGGGGATGGCTCAAAACAGCCTACAATCCCATACGGGACGATCACGATCGAGGAGACGAAAGCCCCTGACGGATATGCCTGCAATACAGGTCTTGTAACTTTTGCCAATGGATTGAAATACTTCCAGATTAAGGAAGATGACCATGCTGGCACAATCTTTGATGAGAATGCATTCAACGATAATGACAAGCCGATCGATATCGGAACGACAGCCAAAGACAAGGCAACCGGATCAAAGGACATGCCAATGGATGGACAGACTGTGACAATCGTTGACACAATCAGCTATACAAACCTTTCAGTCAATCATGAATATACAGTATCCGGATATCTTGTAAACAAGGCGACTGGAGAACCTCTATATATCAATGGTGCTAAGGTGACAGCTGAAAAGACATTTACGCCTGAAGCATCTGATGGAACGGTCACACTGGAATACACGGTCAATACAGCAGATCTTCCGACAGCCGGAAGCAATGAATATGTCGTATTCGAAGATATCACCAGAGATGATGAGAAGGAATACGCCCCTCACCATGACATCAATGACTACGGACAGACAATCCGCTTTGTGGATGTATCCACAACAGCAATTGTGGATGAAGACGGAAGCCAGGAAATCCAGGCTCTTGACAAGGTGCAGAAGATCTATGATGTTGTCGCTCTGAAGAATCTGGATACAAATACAGATGCTGTGGAAAGCTACACATTGACGGCAACGCTAATGTCTAAAAAGACGGGACAGCCAGTCGTAATCGATGGAAACGCAGTCACTTCTACACAGTCATTCACGCCAGTAAAGGCAGACATGAATGTAAAAATGCAGATTGAAATCAATCTGAAGCCGCTGGAAGGGGAAGATATCGTATTCTTCGAAAAGCTTGTCAAGAATACAAAGGATGGAAAGAAGATTGAGGTCGGACACCACGAAGACATCGATGATGAAAGCCAGACGATCCATGTAATCAACATCCAGACAACAGCTACATCTGCTGATACGGGAGATCACAAGGACATCACAAAAGATATCATAACCATCAGGGATGTCGTTGCATATAAGAATCTTGCTCCAGGCAAGGAATATACAATAAAGGGAATCCTTATGAACAAAGAAACCAATGAACCGCTCCTTTCTGATGGAAAGGAAGTCAAGGCTGAAAAGACATTCACGCCTCAGGCAAAGGATGGAGAAGTGGAACTTGAATTCACATTCAATGCGATTGCACTGAATGGAGTGACAACAGTCGTATTTGAAGACTTGTATAGGGATGGAATCAAGATTGCTACACACTCTGATATTGAAGATGAAGGACAGACAGTGGAAATCGCTCCACAGAACATCCTGGTGCAGAAGCTTGACCAGAATGGAAGCGTTGTACTAGGTGCTCAGCTTGAAATCAGAAATTCTGAAGGGACTATCGAATCATGGACGGTAGGACAGAAGGTCAATGGATTTGAAAGTACATTCGGTCCTGGTGTATCTTCATCACAGTCTGTCATGGTCGGCAAGGACAGATGGACAATCGAACCAGCTGGCATCACAGCCAAGGTGACATCCGTAGAGGATGGAAAGGTTTCGGATGCTGCCATCTATAATCTGACGGTTACTCATGAAGATGGAAGCCATGAGCGATATGCAGTGGATTCTGAAGGTAGGGAACTATACCACAGAGTAAAGGCATTCCTTCCAGACGGTGAGTATACTCTGCATGAAGAATCCGCTCCTGAAGAAAGCGATGGAATCGGATACCTTCCAGCAAAGGACATCAGCTTCAATGTAGCAGGAACAGATGAAACAATCCTTGTGAAGATGGTGGACATGAAGACTGATACAGTCGAAATCACAAAATATGATGCTACAAACATGAAGGAACTGTCTGGTGCTCAGCTTAAGGTGACTGACAAGGATGGAAATGTCGTAGACGAATGGACATCAAAGAAGGAGCAGCACAAGATTTCCGGACTGATTGTCGGTGAGACATACAAGCTTACAGAAGTCATTGCACCCCAGGGATATACAATTGCCCAGGCAATCGAATTCACAGTCGAAGACAATGGAAAGGTTGTACAGCAGGTCAAGATGGTAGACGATCTTCTTCCAAGAAAGAAGGTCATTACATCAGCTGGAAACAATTCCACATGGTTTGCATTCATGCTTGTACTGAGTGCAGTGATTGGAATTTCTGTACTGATTCTCAGAAAGAGGGAAACTGAATAGCATTTCATGGAAACGGGGGCAATCTGCCCCCATCCATATGGAAAGGATGTAAACCATGAAAAGATTACACATTATCCTTGCACTTGCAGCCGCTTGCATGATGGCAGGCTGCTCAAGATCCGCAGAAAAGGATAAGGAAAAACACGATGTCATATTCATGAAGGATATAACCATCTCCTATGGAGACAGGGATACAGATACATGCAGATACATATCAAGGGTGGATTCCACTTCCGTCAATAGCAGCATGATCACGGATGGAACGCTGAATGTAGGAAGCTATACGATAGCATGTCCAGCCATTGATGAGGATGCCGATCTGGGTGAAGTGAAGCTTGATTATGTGCTGGATGGTGAGATTTACAGCACAACGGCAACCATCGTGGATGATACGCCGCCTGCCATCAAAACAGATTCAAGGATGCTTGAATTCGAGGAGGGGCAGGTCAAGGACCTTTCCTCCTATTATTCCGTATCGGACAACCATGATGATGTAAAGGATATCACCATCACAGTCGAAGCAAACGGATTCGATGGGAATAAGGCAGGGGATTACAAGGTATATATCCATGCTGAGGATACATCCGGAAATATAGGCACAGCCATCCTCTATATCACCATCACTCCAGCAAAGAAGGAGTCTGCACCAGACAAAAGCTTTTCTTCCGGAGGGAATGCAGGCGGAGGAAGTGGTGGAGGAGGCTATACGCCATCCAGTCCGCAGGGCGGGTCCTATGTAGTGCCTGCATGCACATTTGCATCATTCTATGAATCGCAGTATGGAGATCTCATATCCGCCTATAATGCAGCCATGAACTACTATTCATCATGCGGGTCTGCATCCCTCAATCCGATAAACGATGCTGAGGGTAATACGATAGGCTGGAGCGTAGGTTAGTTCCATTCAGATAGACAAATAATAATAAACGGGGGCAATCTGCCCCCATCCATAATGAACAGTAAACGAAAGGAGAATTTTATGTTCAATAAGGTAGCAGCCTTTATAGGCTTTATATGTGCATTAATAATCACGTTCATCTTCATGGAAAAGCCGCTGAAGGAGCGTGAAATCGAAGGGATCAAGTCCATAATCATCCGCCTTGTGGCAGGATGCATCGCTGGACTTCTGGCTAGTTTTGCCATCCTATTATAGAAGGAGGTATGAAAGATGGGAGAGTTTCAAGCACTATACGATCTTCTGGCAGCTCCGCTGAGGGATGCAGAAACATTTCTTCAGACGATTTCCCTGCTTGTTGCCTGCGTAATGGCTCTGTACTACAAGCTGAGGGAGATGTTTGCAGGGGTGCAGGAAGACCAGATGTTTTCGCAGAAGACAAAAAAGGTATTCTTTGCACTGGGATTCATATTCCTTATCCCTACAATCATAAAGGCAATCGAAGCATACTTGAGAATAAATACAATAATTTAATGGATATGCAGGAATTGTCATTGGATTTCATCAGGGTGCATTCACATGCACCCTTTTGCTATGCCTGAAAGGAGAAGTTTTGTATGGCGGGTTATAAAGGCTATTCGATGAGCAATAATGCCATCGAAGCATATGAGGAGGGGTATATGCCCCTATCTAAATGGACGAAGGGAGAGATTCTGAATGCAATCGATGATATCCGTCCGGATCTGGTCCATATTGCAAGGAAGGTCAGCCTTCCCATTTTAAAAAGATATGTACTGGAATACAAGGAATGGCATCATTCCTCCATGTACTACAATCAGACGGATTTCTATGGTATTGACGAGGATTACCTTGAAAAGGCAACGGCAGAGCAGTTTCTGGAGCTTGCAGCAATGAAGGAGCAGAAAAAAAAGAAGGAGGCTGTTATAGAAAGGCGGGCGAAATGCCATTATCTTGAATGGTCCGGAACACGCAGCCATCCCCATGCAGAGGACTGCTACGAAGAGGGTGTAATCAGAGGGAACTGGTTTTACCCCGATAATGGTGGAGGCAAAAAGAAATCCATAAGCTCAAGAGGTTTCTATGTTGTCCGGTTCCTTGATGTTGCAAAGGATGAGGATTTATCTGAATATGATGAAGAATTATCTAAATATATCGATTCATTTAATGAGTCGCAGATGTATGATATTCGGAAAGGTCTTGAAAAAGGGTTGGATGTATCAGTTTATGCCA
>JABUSD010000173.1 GCA_021442845.1 Holdemanella sp. | reverse complement strand
TTTAGAAAAGGTTAAGGTACTTAATATTTTATATTAAGAATCATATCTTATACTAAAACCATCAAAAGAAAGAAGAATTAGAGAATTCTAATGGAGGATAACAAATATGAAAAAACAAATCTTAGCCGCATCAATGGCAGTATTCATGGCTGGTGCTATGACACAGACAGCTTTATTCGCAAATGAAACTATGAATGACAATGTACAGATTCAGGAAATCGCACAGAAGACATCACAGGTTAAAAAATTAGATGTAAATGATATCGCCCAGAAATCAGAAGCGATCACAGTGGAAAAGGGTGCCATCAATGGAATCCAGGTCAGTGGAAATATCAATGGAGCAAAGATCCAGCTGAAGGAAGCATTCGACTTTGGTGATAAGAAAGTAAAGCAGATGATCATCGAAGGATATGAAAAAGACGGAAAAGATGTAAAGGCAGAAATCTTCGTTGATGATGAAAAGGAGCCGATTGCCGTAACAGCTTTACCAAAGCTGACTGATGTAGACCAGAAGGCAAAGGTTACACTAGATAGAGAGCTTACAGGTACACACAGCATCAGCATCAAGTTTGTAAGACAGGCAGATGAAGATGCTGCAAATGTAACCCTACAGACAATTGAATTTGTAATGGCAAATGAAACATTGGCAGCACCAGCACAGCAGAATGAAGAAAAGCCTGCAGTAAACAATGAAGAGGAAGAAGCTAAGAAAGCGGAAGAAGAAGCTAAGAAAGCGGAAGAAGAAGCTAAAAAGGCTGAAGAAGATAAAAAGGTAGAAGAAGCTAAGAAAGCCGAAGAAGATAAAAAGGTAGAAGAAGCAAAGAAAGCCGAGGAAGCAAAGAAGGCAGAAGAAGCTAAAAAGGCAGAAGAAACTAAAAAGGCAGAAGAAACTAAAAAGGCTGAAGAAGCAAAGAAGGCAGAAGAAGCTAAAAAGGCAGAAGAAGCAAAGAAGGCAGAAGAAGCAAAGAAGGCGGAAGAAGCTAAGAAGGCAGATGAAGCAAAGAAGGCTGTAACATATGCTGTCACAAAAGGGAACAACCAGGCCCATGTAAAAGGAACAAAGGGTGCGCTTGCCATCCAGTTTGGACAGGCTGCCAACAAGATTACAAAGATCACAATCAATGGAGCTGAAGTAAACCAGGCAAACTACACAATCGATAAGAATGGTACAATCACAGTAAAGGAAGACTACCTGAACAAATTAGCGCCTGGAAAATACAATGTAAAGGCAATCTGTACAGATGGTGAAGGAAATGCCACATTCACAATCTACAAGGAAGGTACAGTACTTCCTGTCAACACAGGATCTGAAACAAACTTTGGATTATGGGCAAGTGTTATGATGGCAACATTAGCAGGTGCTGGAATCCTTGGAATCATGCTTAAGAAATGTAAAGAATAAATACGAAAAGGCTATACAAATAATTGATTCAATCAATTAGGCGTAATGCCTTTTTTTGTTTTATCAATAAAAATTAATAGTATAAATTATTATCACTATAAACATGAAAAAGGATTCTATGTGTTATAATGTTTCCATATAGGGAATATTTTAAGGTTACGTTAAGGTTTCGGTTACAAAGTGTTAAGGTTTTATTAATATACTGTTAAGGTAAAATCGTATTTTTATGGGTATGGAGGGACGATTATGAATACATGGCGTATTAGAGATCTTAAAGAAGATGCTAGAATTCGATTTAAGGCGAATCGATGGAAAGCTATTTTTGTTGGAATGATTGCGACTTTGATTACAGGTGGTGCTGCTGGTATTTATGGCATATCATCAACGGGTAATACTGCACGATTTAGAGTATCGGATGCAGTGGATATCCGTGCAACCATTCAACAGATTCCTGCATCTATTTTATTAGCTTTTGGTGTTGTAACTATCTTTGCACTTATTTCAATTGTGATTCTTGCATTTATTCTTCGTGCATTGTTGTTGAATCCACTTGAAATTGGATGTAAGCGATTCTTTTATAGAAATCTATTAGAAGATGCTGAAATAAAAGAAATCTGTTATAGCTATGACAAAGGATATAAAAATGGTGTAAGAGTTCTTTTCTTTAGAGATCTTTATATTATTCTTTGGACAATGTTATTTATCATTCCTGGTATTATCAAATCTTATGAGTATTTTATGGTACCGTATATTTTAGCGGATAATCCAGAAATGGATATGGATGCTACATTTGCTTTAAGCAAATCCATGATGAAGGGAAATAAGATGAACGCATTCTTATTGGACTTATCCTTTATCTTATGGGATATCTTTGGAATCATTACATTTGGCCTTGGAAATATTTTCTATGTAAACCCATATAGAAGGTTAGCAGAAGCAGGATTGTATCTTAAACTAAAAAAATAATATGATCCACTGATAGAGGTAAAAGTTATGAGTTATAAAATTTTAATTGCAGATGATGAAGCGGAAATCCGCGATTTATTGCATCTTTATTTAGAAAACAGTGGCTATGATGTCTTTGAAGCACAGGATGGTTTAGAAGCATTGGCCATTCTTGAAAAGGAACATGTAGATCTGGCAATTCTGGATGTCATGATGCCAGGTATGAATGGGCTTCGTGTTTTAAAGAAGCTGCGTGAAACAAGCAATATACCAGTTATGGTGCTTTCGGCAAAGGATACGGATGCAGATAAGATTCTAGGTCTGGATTTAGGGGCTGATGACTATCTGACAAAGCCATTCAATCCATTAGAAGCGGTAGCCCGCGTTAATTCAAATATCCGCCGATTCTATTCATTGGGTGCCAATCATGAAGAGGTTGTTCACCAGTTAGCTGTCAAGGATCTAGTACTGGATTTAGAAAGCTGTATTCTTTATCGTGGAGAAGAACAGATTGAATTATCTTCCGTAGAATTTAGAATTATGAAATTATTCATGGAACGACCAGGACGTGTTTTCACAAAAGAACAGATTTTCCAGGCAGGATGGGAAGAATCGTATTTAGAAGACGACAACAATGTTATGGTATGTATCAGTAAGCTAAGAAGCAAACTGAGCCAGGATGGATCGGAATATATCAAGACAATCCGTGGTCTTGGATATCGTATGGAAAAATAATAGGAGATTCTATATATGAACCAGACAGATATGCCAAGAGAAATAGATAATCTGAAACGATTTCTGATTTTTCGACTTGTGGTTGTCATGTTGTTCATCCTTATCAGTGAAAGTTTGATTAATATTGTATTTGGACAGTTTGCCCTTCCAAGAATCAACAGTTATTTTGGTACGCATTTTGATTGGGGTGCACAGTCTTTTGATATGAATCTAATCAATTTCTCAAGAATTGCAGCCTATGTCATTTTTACTGGCTTGAGTCGAAGATTGCCTATGGCAGCTTCCCATGCGATTTCTTTATTTCTGCAGCGATATATATTAGGGAATATGCAGCAGATTACAGCTGTTTCAGGAGTACAGAGAGTATTCTTTCTAGTCTTGCTGTTTGTCATTCTTTGTACATATCTCCTTCCTTATGTAGTTGGCATTCTTTATTACAGTGGTGTTGTTGTACAGAAGATGGAAGAAATCCGTGAATATGACCGTAAACAAAGAGAGGAATTCACAAAGCGAAGAAATCTTCTTTTATCCGATATTACCCATGATTTAAAGACACCGATTACCACAATGGCAGGGTATGCCCAGGCGTTGAATGATGGCATGGTTACCGATCCAGTTAAACAGAAGAAATATCTTGAATCCATTCATCGCAAGTCACTGGAAATGAGTGAACTGATTACGCTTCTTTTCCATTATGTAAAGATGGATAGTGAAGGCTTCGCATTGAAGATGGAACGAGCCAATTTGTCAGGAATACTGCTGCAGATTGCCGCAGGTGCTTATACTGATATGGAAGAAGCAGGCATGGAACTGGATGTTGACATACCAGAAGAAGCTATTTATGCACAGCTGGATAAAGCACAGTTTACCCGTGCTGTTACCAATCTGGTATCCAATGCGATTCGTCATACGGAAAAGGGAACCAGTGTAAAAATCAGCATGACAGAGGAAATCTCCTATTGGACAATCCGGGTCATGGATACAGGTGTTGCGATTGAGGAATCGATGCTGAAGACGATTTTTGATCCATTTGTCATGGGCGATGAATCACGAAACCGACGCGGTGGAAGTGGCTTGGGACTTAGCGTTACAAAGAAGATCATTGATATGCATGGTGGCAAGATCTATGTAGAACAGCCTACAGAAAGCCCCTATACAAAGGCATTCACAATCCAGATTCCTAAGGAAGTGGATTATGAATATAAGAATAATGAATCACAGGTACAGTAATGTATCTGTTTTTTTATTGTTATTGACAAAAGTACGAAATTGAACTAATATTAAAGTACTAAATTGAACTATAGAAAGGATTGTATATGAACGCAAAGAAGTTTTTTTATGATTTTGGAAAATCAATCTATCATATAGATGCACTATACGATGATTTTGCGAAAGATAGTCATATTTCGCCTACCTTATTATGGATTTTATATGCTTTAAATGATGGGAATAGCCATACACAAAGAGAAATCTGTCTGGATTGGGATCTTCCTAAAAGTACGGTAAATACAGTAATAATGGAATTAAAGGCAAATGGATATATTGAACTTGTACCAATTAAAGGAAAAAGAAGAGAAATGACTATTGTGTTGACAGAAAGTGGCAAGGATTATGCAAAGGATATATTAGCTGATCTTTATAGGATTGAAGAATCTATCTTTCATCAATTGAATGAAAATCAGAAAGAGGTTATCGAGAGTTTAGAAACCATTGTACAGTATTTTAAAAAGGAGAAACAGAAATGAAAATTGTTGTGTTAAAAGGAAGTTTTAATCGAAATGGATCATCTTCTATGCTTGCCAATGAATTCATAAAAGGGGCACAAGAACAAGGACATGATGTAGATATATTAGAAGTGGCTCATATGCATCTACATCCATGTAACGGATGCGGATATTGTGGTATGGATGGAAACTGTGTTTTCAAAGATGATAATACTGTAATCAAAAAAGCATTGTTAGCATGTGATATGGTTGTGTTTGTAACACCTATCTATTATTTTGGTGTTTCAAGCCAGTTGAAAATGGTGATAGATCGTTTTTATAGCTATACAACACGATTAACAGATAAAGGATTAAAATCCATTTTGATTACAGCTGCCTGGGATTCAGATATGGAAACTACTTCATATACGAAAGCGTATTATGAAAAATTATGTAGCTATATGAATTTTGATAATTGTGGTATGGTCCTTGGAACAGGATGTGGTAGCCCATCTATGACTTTAGAATCAGACCATATGAAGAAGGCATATCAGTTAGGGAAATCAATACAATGAAAAAGTTTAGAAAAATAGTATTAATGGTTGTGCTTACCCTATGTATGGGATGTGCAAAACAGGAAGTGAATATAAAGGAAGACAAGATTCTCATTCTATATTTTTCGGTAACTGGTACAACAAAGGAAGTAGCTGAAAAAATATCTGAAGAATTGGATGCGGATCTATTTGAAATTGTATGCAAGGAGCCTTATACAGAAAAAGATATTGATTATACAGATGCGAATAGTCGTGCCTATAAGGAACAGAAGGATGATTCTTCCCGACCAGCTATTGCAGATATGGTAGATCTATCCAAATATGACACGATATTTATTGGGCATCCAATATGGTTTTCAAAGGAACCACGTATTATTGATACATTGATGGAAAATTATGATTTTAGCAATAAGAACATTGCTCACTTCTGTACATCTGGCGGAAGTGGAATAGAAACAAGCGACAACAATATAAAGGCGTATGTAAAGGATGCAAACTGGTTAGGTAGCCGATGCATCAAAGATAAAGATGAAATATGCGATTGGTTAAAGGAATTGGGGGTTAAGTAGATGGAATATATACAATTAGGAAATACCGATTTGAAAGTGTCACGCATCTGTATGGGATGTATGGGGTTTGGAAATGCTTCCACAGGACAGCACAGCTGGACAGTGGATGAAGAAAGTACAAGGCAAATTATTAAAAGAGGATTGGATTTAGGCATTAATTTCTTTGATACAGCGATTGCCTATCAGGCAGGAACAAGTGAAATCTATCTGGGAAGAGCTATCAAAGATTTTGCCAGAAGAGAAGATGTTATCATCGCTACAAAGTTCTTACCGCGTTCCCAGGAAGATATTGCGCAAAACATCTCTGGAAAAGAACATGTGAAACGATCATTGGAAACGAGTCTGAAGCATCTGGAAATGGATTATATAGATCTGTATATCTATCATATGTGGGATTGGAATACACCTGTTGAAGAATATCTGGAAGCATTGAATGAAGCTATTCAGGAAGGAAAAATCCGCTATATTGGAATTGCGAATTGTTTTGCATGGCAGATTGCGCAAGCGAATGCGATTGCAGAAAAACATGGATGGGCCAAGTTTGTATCTGTACAGAATCACTATAATCTGATTATGCGAGAAGAGGAAAGGGAAATGAATGTCTATGCAAGTGAGAACAACATTGCTCTGACACCTTATAGTGCATTGGCAGCTGGAAGGCTATCGAAAAAGCCAGGAGAAACATCAAAGCGATTGGAACAGGATACATATGCAAAATTCAAATATGATGCCACAGCCGATGCAGATGGAAAAGTCATTGAACAAGTATATAGACTGGCAAAGGAAAAGGATGTCACAATGACAGAGATTTCATTGGCATGGCTTTTGACGAAGGTATCATCTCCCATTGTAGGAGCTACCAAGATATCGCATGTTGAAGGGGCCATCAAGGCATTGGATATCAAGTTAAGCGATGAAGATATCAAGCGACTGGAACAGGCATATGTTCCCCATAATCTATCCGGTGTAATGGCACAGAATACCCCTGCTGCCAGAACCGTAGAACAAGTCTGGATTCAAAATGGAAAATACATGAAATAGAGAAGAAAATACTTCTCTTTTTTCTTGACCTTTACCTAACG
>JABUSD010000146.1 GCA_021442845.1 Holdemanella sp. | reverse complement strand
CTTTGAAAATATTATTTATTACAAGAATAATGATACGATGCAGGCAAGTGAAATTGTCATTGTGAAATTCAAGGACAATAAACAGGCAGCAAATTTTAAAGAAGCCATGCTGACACGGATAAAGAATCAGCATACTATCTTTGATGGCTATATTGAAAAGGAAGAGACGCTTCTAAATAGTGCCATCATTGATTTACAGGCCAATTATGCGCTTTATGTCGTGGGTGAAGATGCTACAGCAATTGATAAGCGCTTTGTCCAGGCTTTATAGGAGGGAATATGACATTTAATAGTTTACTCTTTATTTTCTGTTTCCTTCCGATTCTGATGATCCTCTATTATATTGTCAGATTGCCTATACTAAGGAATATTGTTCTTGTCTTATTTTCATTTCTGTTCTATTCATGGTTAGATCCATCTTCACTAGTCTTAATGGTTGTGATTATCCTATGGAACTATTTAACGGGAATTGAAATCGAAAGAGCTACCATACAACGCAAGAAAAGAATCGCCCTGATTAGTGGTGTTGTATTCAATGTAGGAATTCTTTGTATCTATAAATACTTTAATTTCTTTTTTGGATTCTTACCATTCCAGCTGACTTTATCGATGCCAATTGGATTGTCCTTTTTTACCTTTAGCGCTATTTCTTATATAGCTGATGTCTATATGGGAAAGGTGGAATGCCAGTATAATCTATTGGAGTTATCTTTATATATATCCTTTTTTGGAAAGGTCAGCATGGGACCCATTGTCCAATATGGAAAGATGCGAGATCAGTTAAAGGAAAGAGAGATTGATCAGCAGATGATTGGCCTTGGATTGCGCTTGTTTGTGATTGGTCTAATCAAGAAAGTTATCTTTGCCGATCAGTTTGCCTTATTATGGTCCAATCTAGCGAATAATACATCCGTTGCAGGAACATGGCTCTATGCCATCAGTTATATGCTGCAGATCTATTTTGATTTTAGTGGATATTCCGATATGGCAATTGGAATCTCTAGAATCTTTGGCTTTGAATTTGAACCGAACTTTGATCATCCTTATATGGCTACATCCGTACAGGATTTCTGGAGACGATGGCATATCTCCTTATCCAGATGGTTCAGAGATTATATCTATATTCCATTAGGCGGATCCCGTGTTGAAAACAAGGTCTATGTCCGTAATATCTTTGTGGTATGGCTATGTACAGGATTATGGCATGGAGCCAACTTTACATTCATTTTATGGGGCTTGTATTTTGGATGTATTCTTCTTATAGAGAAATTCTGGCTAAAGAAGATTTTAGATAAGCTTCCTAATATATTTGGAAGGCTTTATACCTTATTCATCGTTTTGATTTCATGGGTTCTCTTTATGTCTCCATCTATCATAGAGGCATTCCAGTGTATGGGACGCATGTTTGGTATTGGAACCAAAGCACTTGTCGATGTTGATTTCAGATTTATGATGGATAGCTATGGCTTCTGGATATTTACGGGAATCATCTTCTGTACAAATATTTATGATTATATTGAAAATATCATTTTTAAATTTAGAAATGGAGAAAAGTTACTGATTGGTATGTATATTCTTTTATTCTTTGTGGCGATAGCCTTTATCGTCGCAAGTACATTCCAGTCATTCCTATATTTTGCGTTCTAGAAAGGGGTACCTATGAAAAAAATGAAATTCCGTTTAAACCATTACAGTGCCCTTGTGTTTATATGTATATTCATTGTGACAATGAGTATCAATCTTATCGTATCGGATAAGGCAAAATCATTGAGTGAAAACCGTTCGCTTCAGCAATATCCAGTGATGAATATGGATGAAGTATTAACCGGTGATTATCAAAGCAAATTGAATACATGGTTTTCCGATCAGTTTGTTGGAAGAGATTTCTTTGTCCATACCAAATATCTTGTTTCAAAATGGACAGGTTTAAAACAGATTGATAATGTGTTTATCTGTAAGGATAGGCTGATTGAAGATGCGAATGATTTTAATGAAACGCAGTTTAAGCGCAATGTTGATGCGATGAATGCCTTCTATACAAAATATCCATCTCTTCGTCATACTTTTGTGCTAGCACCGAATGCGGTATTTGTACAGAAGGAGTATCTTCCAAAGGATGCAGAAGTGTTGGATCAGAATGAACAGATTGATTATATTTATAAATGCCTTGCTCCTGAAATTGTAAGGGCTGATATAAGAGCTACATTGAATGAGCATAAAGATGAATATCTATATTATAAGACCGATCATCACTGGACATCATTAGGGGCTTATTATGCCTTCTTATCCTCAAGTTCTTCATTAGGCATTGGAAATGCAAATGCGGATAATTATGATATCTATTTAGGTACGGATAGTTTTGTGGGAACCCTAGCAAACAAGACAGGAAGTGTCGGCTTAAAGGATACTGTGGAATTGTATGTACCAAAGGATTTGCCAGAGTATGTCTGTACCAATGTATCGACAGGGAAATCAAGCCGTACCATCTATTCATCAAAAGGGTTAAGCAGCAATGATGCCTATACAGTATTCTTTGGTGGAAATGCAGGACTAATCCGTCTGGAGATGAATAATTCATCCAATAAAAGATTGTTAGTGTTTAAGGATTCTTATGCGAATGCCTATCTGCAGTTTTTGATTCCCTATTATCGAACAATTACAATCATCGATCCACGCTATTACTATGATGATGTGAATCGACTGATTCAAAGTGAAGTCATAACGGATATCCTTTATATGTATAACACAAATACCTTTGTACAGGATACATCGCTTGCCGATGTCATTGGATCGTGAGGTGTTCTATATGGCAAATAAGAAGAAACCAAAAAGAAGAATACGCCTTTCCATTCTATTGATACCGGTTCTTGTGATTGTATTGATTGTGGGTGTACTCTTTCTCTTTAATGGAAAAAGCACATCAAAGGATGGAAAGGCTTATATTAAAAAACAGGAAGCACTGAAGGTATCGGAAATCACCAAGACCTTAAAACAGAAGCGCAAGGACGATCGCAAAGCAGCCATTGATGCCGGTATGATATCGGTCTTTGATCTGCTGGAAGACTATGTATTCTATGGGGATTCCCGTGTTGTCGGCTATGATGTCTATAACTATCTAGAGCCAGGACGTGTCTTTGCCGCTGCTGGTCATACCTATCTGAATGTGGAGGAATGGGATCAGCAGTTAAAGGATTACAACCCATCAACGATCATCATCTCTTATGGTGTTAACGATATGGGACTTGGCTTAGATGATATCGAAGGTGGATATGATGGACTGGCAAAAGAAAAGATACAGCACATCCTATCGATTGTACCAGATGCGAAGATTTATGTATGTACAATCATTCCATGTACACAAGTGGCCTTAGAACGAAGTCCAAACTGGGGGAATTATAACCGATTCAATGAAAAGCTGAAAATTGCCTGTGATGCCTTTGAACAATGTACACTGGTAGAAACAGCAAGCCTTGGAAATGGGGGAAATGCCCCAATCTATGCTGAGGATGGAATTCACTTCTTGAGTTCATTCTATCCTACATGGCTACAGCGCATTGTCGATGCGATGGATTAATTAGATATTTGTACTTTTTATTAGAAAAGAGTATTATATATATGTTGACTAGGAGGTATTATTTAATGAAATGTGTAAATTGCGGACATGAACTTCCCGATACAGCTAAATTCTGTGTAAACTGCGGAGCTAAAATTGAAGCTACTGAGCCTGTAGTCGAAGAAGCTGTTGTTGAAGAAACAGTCGTAGAAGCACCTGTTGTCGAAGCAGCAGTTGTTGAAGAAACAGTCGTTGAAGAACCTGTTGTAGTAACACCTGTCATTGAACAGGCTGGTGTTAAAGAATGGTATTATGTTGAAAATAACGCATCAAAGGGACCATGTACAGAAGCTGAAATTCTTGCGATGGTTGCCGCTGGTACATTAAACGCATCTTCTTTCATCTGGAAAGAAGGAATGCAGAGCTGGACAGCTTTAGGGGAAACACCTTTAGCCGGTAAACAGACAAACAATCCACCAAAGGTTGAAGAACCAAAAGCTGAAAAGGTAAAGGAAGAACCTAAGGGATGGTTCTATATCACAGCCCAGAATCAGCAGCAGGGACCTGTTGAAGAATCGGTTATGAAGAACCTGATTGAAACAAATGCAATCAATGGAAATACATATGTATGGAAAGATGGCATGAAGGATTGGGATTTCTTAAAGAATACAGTTCTTGCACGTTATTTGAATTCAACATCAAATACAAATACATATAGCTACAACAATGCCAATACTGGATCATTTGGTATTCCAATTCAGAAAAGAAGCATTGCGATGGGTGTTGTTCTAACAATCGTTACATGTGGTATCTATGGATGGTACTGGCTATATTGTCTAGTAGAAGATACAAACAAGGTATTACAAAGCCAGAATAGAGCCCCATTGACATCAGGTGGTATGGTTATTCTTCTATCGATTGTAACTTGTGGTATCTATTTGATCTATATCCTTTATAAGATTGGTAAATCAATTGGAGAACTTCGCTTTGCCAATGGATATCAGGCAAGTGATGATTCAATCATTGCGCTTGTATTAGCTATCTTTGGATTGGGTCTTGTCTCATACTGCATCTTACAGAACAACTTAAATGACATCACAGAATATGCAAGCCTATAAGAAACAGATAGGCTTGTTTCTTTTATTGGTCTTAGTACTTCTTGTTGTTGGATATAAATGCCCAATCCGTTACATATTTGGCATTCCATGTCCAGGATGTAAATTCACAACAAGTCTATATTATCTTTTAAAAGGGGATATTCAAACATCGCTTGTCTATCATGCGATGCTGATTCCAAGCATAGTAAATCTAGGGTTGTTGATTGTATTTTCCAAGAATAAAAAGGTATTTGACACTTTACTATGGATCTGGATAGTATTGATGTTTGGATATTATATCTATCGTATGATCTTTATCTTTCCAGACTATCCAATGTATATGAATGAAAATGCCTTGCTCTTTAAAATGATTCAACTCTTTAATTAATAAAGCCATGGATTATTCCATGGCCTTTTGTTATTTTTCTTCTAATGTATATGTATCCATTTCAATGTGTAGATTATATTCCTTGATTTTTCCTTCAGGTGTTTCAACAATCAATTCTGTATCTCCATTTTTCTTGAAATCTGCATGAACCAGATATAGATCAATGGAATCTATATACTGAATGGAAACAGTACCATATTTAGAATCTTTTAATGATACTTTATAGTCTTTGGTAATTGGATTGCCATCAACGTTTGCCATAATTTCGGTAGAGTATACACAAGGATTTAATAAGACTAAGATAGTTATACCTACAATAAGTAGAATACTTATAATAGATCCTACGATTTTAATCTTTTTATTATTAAATATCACATTAGGATATAGAATCATGGCACCAATGCAGAAAAGGGAAATCAGGATATATTTAGGACAATAAAACGTAAAATAATATAAATAGGTACGATAACCAATGGCGGTAAGTAATATCATTGGAAATAATATTAAATATCCCCACCATGTATCCTTTTTCATATAATAGCCTATATATCCCATTGGCAAACACAATACAGTCCATATAAACCAGTATTTATAATATTGAAATAGTTCCCAGCCTAGATAGCTAAAAGGGACCTGTAATAAATAGACTAATGGCTGGCTTATTAAAAAGAATACAAAGCATTTTAATGCGGAATCCATATTGGATTTTGAATTCATGATGATAAATATTCCAATAAAGATCCATACTTCCATTGTCGTTGTGATCGCATTGAAAGATGTATATTTCAATTGGGGAAGTATCGCAAAAATTGCAGTGATTATACCTGAAGCAATCGCAAATAGAATTAGCTTTTTCCAGGTTAAATCAACGCCACCAAATAGCTTTTTTAATTTTTCCATAAATTTTAACCTCCAGTGAATGGTATATCATTCTATTGCGAAATAATCAATAATTTTATTTTTTCGGAATACTGACAAATTCATAGTATCTAATCAGATAAGCGTATAATCAACATACATGTTATGATAGAAAATCTTTAGTTTATTTAGGTTAAGGTAGGTCTATAAAATGTGCCAATTACTTGTTATAGAGGGTATATATTGTTTATTTTTCAAAATATACCCCTAAATAAACTGCATTATTATTATGCCACATAGAGCAAATACTGTTTGCAGAGGTGGCCTTTATGAATAAACTGATTTATCCAAGAACATCTAATTCATCTATAAGCTGATGATAGCTTCGTAATGAATTGGTAACCAGAGTGCACCCTGGTTCTATATATCCATCATAGAATCGTATCAGCGATTTGGATCTGATTCTGCCTGCTTCACTGGCAATACAGCGAATATTCCAATGATTATCTATTCCACAGCTCACGTTGAACTTCTCATCGCTCATTCCTCTTTTTGATGTCCTTTTTATTCCTTCATATGTTAAGGGTAATAACGTTTCATCTATTTATGCCTTGTCCCTTAACACATCCTTGTTCACAATATCCTGCATTCTGTTCAGAATTTTATGTCTCCAGTAAAATGCAGTAACCCGGTGTATTCCGTATATCTCAGCCATATCTGACAAAGAGTCTCTGTTAAGAACACATTCAATGGCTTTTAACCATACCGATGTCTTCTTCTTTGATGAATGCACTAGCGAATTAACAGTCTCTGTGAACTGCTTTCCACATTCGGTGCACTTGTACATCTGTTTCCCAGTGTTTTTGTTGTGCCCATTCTTTTTGATCTTGATGCTCTTGCACCTGGGACAGGAGCAGGAATCCTTGATTGATACCTGCTAATCATAATTCTTTTGAGTTATCTTCTTTTCAGTTGCATAATATAAATCGAACAAAGAATCTAAATCCATTCCTTCCAATAATCCGTTCATTTCTTTTCCTGTCATAAATAAGTACCTCCCTATATTATGACTTTATCTTATTCCATGAATCTACATTATTTATGTCAAAATTCAGCCTTCCTTTTCGCTAATTACATTTTCCATTACATTA